>DASTJU010000083.1:0-2665 GCA_035716295.1 Chthoniobacterales bacterium
CGCTGCTATCATCTGCGCTCTGAGTATTCGCCTGGCGAATGCCGCCGATTTTGATCTCGCAGCGAAGGCAACGAATGAACTCGGGATCGATCTTCATCGCAAGCTCGCCACCGGCGATGACAATCTTTGTTTATCCCCCTATTCAATTCAGAGCGCACTCGGGATGACGTTCGCGGGTGCGGACGGCGACACGCGTACCGAAATGGCGCGCGTCCTTCATTTTCCAAATGACGGTTATGCGATCCATGCATCGTTCGCTGCGCTCTACGGTTCGCTTGAAGAGATGGCGAAGAAAACAGCGACGATTGCCGAGCACTCGAAAAAGATCGGCGGACCGAGCGAGCCGATCACGCTGGCGATCGCGAACCGACTGTTCGCGCAGAACGGTTACGATTTTCGAAACGCATTCCGCGACCTCGTCAAAAAATTCTACGGCGCGCCGTTTGAGCCGCTGGATTTCAAGAAAAACCCGGAGCGGGAACGCCAATACATCAACAAATGGGTCGCGGACCAAACTCGCGACCGGATTCGCGATTTGATTCCAGTCAACGGAGTGGATGCAACGACGCGCCTTGTCCTGGCGAACGCGATTTATCTCAAAGCACCATGGGCAAATGAATTCAACGACGCGGTCACTAAACCAAAATTGTTTCACGTGCACGGTGGTGCGCCGGTCGATGTTCCGACCATGGCGCAACGCAAACATTTTGGCTACGCGAAGCAGAATGGTTTCGCCGCGGTTGCGCTACCGTACTCCGGCAATGAGTTGCAATTTCTCGTGCTTCTTCCCGATGATGTGAAGGGTTTGCGTGAGCTCGAGTCGAAACTCACCACTGAGATGCTGACCCAGTGCGCGAAACTTGAGACGAAGCGTGATGTCGATCTTTCATTACCGAAATTCAAATTCGAGCCGCCAACAATTCCGCTGTCTGACAAATTAAAGGCACTCGGAATGAAGACCGCATTCGACGAGCCGAAGGGCAGCGCTAATTTCGAGCGAATCGCTCCGCGCAAACCGAGTGATTACCTTGCCATCTCAGAAGTGTTTCACAAGACATTCATCGCGGTGGATGAAAAAGGAACCGAAGCCGCCGCCGCAACCGCTGTAGCGATGATGGCGATGGCTAGAATGCAATCGCCGCCTCCACCACCGATTCCAGTGAAAGTCGATCGTCCGTTTCTTTATGCGATCCAACACGTGCCCAGCGGCGCGTGTTTGTTCATCGGACGTGTGACCGATCCGCGTTAAATCGATATGGACATCTCGACGCTCGCGAATCTGGTCAACGCGCTCGCTGTTACAGCGGGTGTCATTTTTGCAGCGGCGCAAATCCATCACTTCCGCAGGAGGCGCCGGCGTGATGCGATGCTTAATCTGGTCCAGTCGTTTCAAAGCCCGACATTCGCGCGCGGACTGCGCCGGATCATCGAACTGCCCGACAGCGCAAGCGCAGAAAAAATCCGAGAGATATTGGGGCCGGAAGGTGAAGACCTGATGGTTCATGTCACGGCCACATGGGAAACGATTGGCGTACTTCTCTTTCACGGCGAGCTCACCATCGACATCGTCGATGATTTTTTCAGTGGCCCGATTTTGATTTCCTGGAAAAAATTGTTGCCCTACACGACCGCCATTCGCCAACAATACGATCGCGAAACATGGTCGGAGTGGTTTCAATGGCTGGCCGAACGAATGATGGAGCGCGAATCGAAAACGCCGCCAGTCCCTGCCTATGTCGCGCATCGCAATTGGCGGGGACGCGAGCGCTCCTAGATCGCGACTACAAGAGCGAGCCGTAACTCAGCTGGTCATTCACGATTTGCGCAGCCGATGTGAATGGATGCTGCTCATTCTTTTTCGCGTCGAGAATGTGAATCACTTCGACGCCGCGCGCTTTCAAGTAATCGGAGATTAGCGAACGATGGCACCGCCACCAGACCGCTTCCGCGCACATGATCGCGGTCGGTCCCGATTCTCCTGCTAGATCGACAAGTCGCCTGATTCCATTGCGAAAATCCTCCGTCTCCATGTAATCGGCGTAACCGCGAAAGGATTCATTGCGCCACGCCGTGTTGTGCGAATCCGGTTTTGCTTTGCGCCGCCCGCCGAGTTTCGGAAAATGTTCATAGCGAATTCCATGTTCGCCCAACGACTTTGCCAGCGCTTCACGGCCAAACTGAGGATAACGCTTCGAACCGGGGAACATCCGCACATCGGCGACGAGTTTGATCCCGTTTTCTTGAAGGAGCGAAAGGAAGATGTCGATCTTGCGCGTCGAATGCCCGATCGTCCAAATGCGAGAGGTCATTTTTGGTTCTTTTGCTTTCACGAAGTTCCCAGTTACGTTTCCAGCCCCAATTAAGAAACAAAAATGAAAAAATCACTCCTGTCAGCAATCGTCGGCTTCGCTACATTGGCGCTCATGCAAGGCGCAGATACGCCAACTCAACCCGCGGCCGGAACAGCGGCCCCCGATTTTAGCTTGTCGACCAGTGATGGATCGCAGGTCAGCCTGAAGGATTTCAAAGGCAAATGGGTCGTCCTCTATTTCTATCCGAAAGACATGACCAGCGGTTGCACGATCGAGGCGAAAAATTTCCAACGCGATCTCAATCAGTACACAAAAACCGGTGCGGTCATTCTGGGTGTGAGCGTGGACAGTGC
>DASTJU010000084.1:0-3552 GCA_035716295.1 Chthoniobacterales bacterium
CGTTACATCGAAGCTTACCGGCACATTGTCGATCTAATGCGGGCCGAAGGCGCGGATAACCTCACCTGGGTCTGGCACGTGAACTGGTTGGACGAGCCGGAGAAAAAATGGAATGCGTTCGAAAGTTATTTTCCCGGCGAAAATTACTGCGACTGGGTTGCGCTCAGCGCTTACGGACCGACCACACCATTGACACGAGATGGGACCGAAAGTCTCGCATTTAAAATGCGCGACGCTTATCCGCGCCTAATCAAACTCGCGCCCGGAAAGCCGATGATCATCGCCGAGTTCGGATGCGATCTGCACAATCGACATGTTGATGTTGTGAACTGGGCCCGAACCGCGCTTGAAGATCTTTTTTCAAATCGCTGGCCGGCGATTGTCGGTTTCTGCTGGTGGAATGAAGGCTGGCAGAATGACGATCACAAAAAACACGACACCGACATGATCATTCTGCACAATGCCGATCTTACCCGCGTGTTTCGGGACGAGTTTGCGCAACATGCGGACAAGATCCAGGAGACGCCGGTGATTTCGCACTGATTGCGCGCGGGACAAACGCGTCGCATAATCTTTTCATGGTCAATATCTCGATCAAATACACGGGCGACCTTCATTGCGACGCGACCCACGGTCCTTCGCACGCGACGCTGGCGACGGACGCGCCGACGGACAACAAAGGCAAAGGCGAAGCATTTTCGCCGACTGATTTGGTCGCGACCGCACTCGGGACATGCATCAGCACGACCATGGGGATCAAAGCCGAAGCGCTCGGGGTGAATCTGAAAGGCATGACTGTGAACGTGAAAAAGGAAATGTCGACAGACGCGCCGCGCCGGATCGTCGCGTTGCCGTCAGAAGTTCATATTCCACTTCCGCCGACCTCGCCGCACCGCGAAGTGCTGGAGCAAACGGCGCTCAATTGCCCGGTGCACAAAAGTCTTCCGCCGGAGATCAATCGGCCGACGAAATTTTTCTGGGAAGGTCCGAGCCGGACTGGCAGTTGATTCGTGACGATCGCGCGCGGTTATTTTTCCGCCGGATACAGCCACTCCACGTAATCCTTCACGCCGCGCTCGAGTGAGAACTGCGGCTGATAACCGAGTGCGCTCCGGACTTTATCCAAGTCCGCTTCGGTAAAGTTTTGGTAATGGGCGTGGGGGTTTTCGATGTAATCGGGCTGAAATTTTGTGCCGAGACATTTGTTCAGCGCGTCGACCAGCTCATTGAACGAGCGCGCCTGGCCCGAGCCGAGGTTGTAAATTCCGCTCTGCTTCGCTTCGAGCGCGAGAATGCTTCCTTCCACCACGTCCTTCACGTAAACGAAATCGCGCTTCTGGTCGCCTTGTTTGAAAATACGCGGCCGCTGGCCCGCCTTCATCTGCTGCGCGAGATGATAAACCATGCTCGCGGGCACGCCTTTGTGCGCTTCGCGCGGACCGTAAACGTTGAAGTAGCGCAGCCCAATAATGACCCAGGATGGGTTCTCGTTCGCTTCGCGCATCGCGACGTTGTCCATGATCGTTTTGGAGAATGCGTAGACATTCGCCGGGGCGGCGCCGTTTGATTCAACACTGGCCGATGTGGCCGGGCCGTAGGTCGATGCCGAGGACGCATAAATGATTCGAGTTTTGTTCGGCCGCGAAAAATTAAGGAGCCGGCGAAAACTTTCGACGTTGTCGTGCACTTGGACGAATTGATCGTGCAGCGTCGTATCGGTGATCGATGCCAGATGGAAAATCGCGTCGAACTTTTCGTCGCCGAATTGTTCGCGCCAATCCAGCGTGGCCAGATTTTGGGCAACAAAATCGCCGCGATAACCGCGTAGATTTTTAAAATCGCCGGAACGAAAATCGTCGATCACGGTGAAGCGCGCGTCGGGAAATTTCTCCTGCAAGGCGAGGGTGAGATTTGAGCCGATGAAGCCGCCCCCGCCAGTGACAAGAAAGCTGGGCGACGAATTCGAAGCAGTCACGGCGGCAATTATAGCGCGGCTAATCAAATTTGTCTTGAGCGCGCAAAGGCAAGGGAGTAATTCTCGATCCAGTTCTTTGCGAGCTTGAAAAAGTGGATCGGCGCGAGAAATCCCGTGCAAACCGGGAGCAGTTGCGCTGCTGTAACTGGATACGACTTCCCAGGGCCAATCCCCGAAAACATTTCGGGGGTGAAGGCGGGAAGAAGGTGATGCCGTAAAAGCGGCCTCGTTAAGCCAGGAGCCAGAATATTCAACCGCTCCACCTCATTCGCCAGCGTGACGCTGGACCCAGCTAAAGAAATCTGAGTTCGCGCCTGCGCTGCAAAACCGAACCTCTGGCAAGTGCCAGTCCGGCTCGGACCGCGAAAAAACTTCTTCGCCAAAAGAAGAATGAGAGCTGGACGATGCGCTCTCCGCGGCAGTGGGGACAAACAAGTCCGACTCTCGAGTTGGAGGAGACTTGTTATGCGAAATCGCCCAATATGTTTTGTGTTAGTCAGTTTGATGAGCGCGGCTTTTTCAGTCCGTGCTCAGGACAGGTTTAGATCGACATCGGCCGATGGCGATCAATTGCCGGAAGCCGAACCAGTCGTCGTGTCAGCGACGCGTTTCGATATTCCGCTCGATCAATCACCCGCCAGCGTGAGCGTAATCGATTCTCAGGACATCGATCATAAACAAATCGAGCGTCTCTCAGATGCGCTTCGTGAAGTCCCTGGACTCGCGGTGGTCCAGACTGGAACGCCGGGGCAGTTGACGTCTGTCTTCATGCGCGGGTTACCGAGCCAGGACATGCAGGTTTTACTCGACGGAATCCCGATCAACCAGGGGCTCGCCGGTCAATTTGATTTCGCCAATCTGACGACGGACAACGTCGAAAGAATCGAAATCGCGCGCGGTCCGCAAAGCACGATTTACGGACCGCGGGCGCTGGCCGGAGTCGTGCAGATTTTCACCAAGCAAGGTACCGGTCCGCCGGGATTCACGGTGAGCGAGGAAGGCGGAACCTATGACACCTTTCGTGAAACGCTGCAGAGTGACGGCAAGATCGACATCTTCGATTATTCCATCGGAGTCAGCCGACTGGATACCGACAACGCGCGGCCAAACAATCAGTACCGGAACACCGCAGGCGTTGCGGATCTTGGTCTGTCACTCAGCGAGAATCTCCGTCTCGGAAGTCTGTTTCTCTATTCGCTCAGCGACACTGGAAATCCGAACAGCATTTTTACTCCCAAGCCGTTCGATAATTTTTTGACCGAACGCTGGTTGATTGGGCCACACCTCGATTGGAAGCCAACCGATTGGTGGGAACAGAAATTGATTTTCGATTACGACCATGAGCGCCAGGTGAACAATCCGAATCAGGACGGCTTCGTCGGTGCAACGCGCGCATTGTTCCGGCAAACGCAGTTGGATTATCAAAACGATATTCGGCCGGCTTCGTGGCTGACATTGACGAACGGATTCTTTTTTTACCGGGTGGAAGCGGGACAGGAACGGCCATTCGTCTCGCAAGCGTTCGGGCCACAGCCCACTTTTATTAGCGACAGCGTGAAAGAGATCGCGGGATTTCT
>DASTJU010000085.1:0-2249 GCA_035716295.1 Chthoniobacterales bacterium
GCGCGTATCGCGCGTTGCGCGGTGCCGAACAAATCGACAAGGCGATCGTGATCGACCAAAGCGCGATTGGGCGGACGCCACGCTCCAATCCAGTGACTTACACCGGCGCCTTCGGTCCGATTCGTGAGTTGTTCGCGCAATTACCGACTGCGCGGGTGCGAGGTTACGGTGCCGGCCGGTTCAGCTTCAACGTCAAGGGCGGCCGGTGCGAGAATTGCGAGGGCGGTGGCCTGATCAAGATCGAGATGCATTTTTTGCCCGACGTTTATGTCCAGTGCGAAGTTTGCCACGGCCGGCGCTATAATCGCGAGACGCTCGAGATCACTTATAAAGGAAAAAATATCGCCGACGTGCTCGACCTGACCGTGGATGAAGCAACGCGATTTTTTCGGAATGTGCCGAGCATCTCGGACAAGTTGAATGCGCTACTCGATGTCGGACTCGGTTACCTGCAGCTTGGCCAGGCTGGAACCACGCTTTCCGGCGGAGAAGCGCAACGGGTTAAACTGGCAACCGAGCTCGCGAAAAAGGCAACCGGCCGCACGGTTTACATTCTCGATGAACCAACCACCGGTTTGCATTTTGCCGACATCGAAAAATTGCTTCAAGTCCTGATGAAACTGCGCGATGCCGGCAACACGCTCATCGTGATCGAGCACAACCTGGAGATGATTAAATGCGCGGATTGGATTGTCGATCTTGGTCCGGAAGGCGGAGAGCAAGGCGGTGAAGTCGTCGGGGCGGGTGCGCCCGAAGAGATTGTCGATCTTGCCAAGAGTTACACGGCCAAATATTTGCGCCCGCTTCTGGAGAAGGGATGAGACCTGTTCGATACATAAGTTTCGCTCTATTGCTGGCGCTGGCCCCCTTTGCACGGGGAGAGTTTTCCGCCCAGCTCGGCGAAGCATCGAAACCGTTAACCGAGGGCGTGCCGGAAGTCGCAGTCGTTCGTTTGCAAGGACTACTGAGACAGAATCTGGCCGAACCGGATTGGCGCGCGGCCGCGGAAAAGCTGCTCGAGGCGTTGGTCGCAGCCAATCAGACCGCCGATGCGTTCAATCTGTTGGCGGAGCCGCGATTGGGCCAAAGTCCGTCGGTGAATTTTTGGCGGGCGCAATTGCTGGCCAAAACGCATCACGAAGCCGAGGCGTTGGCGTTCTATCAACAGATCGCAGCCGATAATAGTTCGAGTTTTCGAATGAACGCTAAGTTCGGCGCTGCAGAAATGTTGCGCGCTCTGGGCCGAAACGATGAAGCACTCCAAAGTTTCTCGGAATCGTTTGCAGATCCAAAGTCGGGCGTCCGGGCACAGTTGCGCGCGTCTGAACTTTATTTGGACAAGTCCGATGTCGGCAACGCGCGGCGGCTGCTCGAAAAAGTACAGCCCAGCACGACAGCCGAAAAAAGAGAACGGCATTTTCTGCGTGGTCGCCTCGAGGTAGCCCTGCACCGCCCCGACCGCGCGATCACGATTTTCGAGTCACTCCTGAAAAATCCCGAGGGAGCAGCCCACGAAACGCTCACCGCGGCGCTTTTCGCGCTCGCCGATGCGCACCTGCAATTGAAAACTCCGGAAAACGGCGATGACGCACTGGAGAATTTTATCGAACACCGCCCTTCCGATGTCGATCTGGCGCGGGTTTTCGCGAAACTGGACGAACTTTATCGCGCCGAACGAAAACCCTCGCGCGCTGAACTTGATCGTTGGACAAGAGATCCGGCCGAGCCGCGGCGAGCGTTTGCGCAATGGTATCTGGCGCGATTCGATCTTCGACTTGGGCGACGCGACCGGGCGCTGGAATACTTCAATGCGCTACGGCGCACCCATCCGCAAACGCCGGTCCTCGCTTCGGCTTTTCTGGAATTCGCCCAACTGGAACTGGAGGAGCGCCATTTCGATGAGGCGCTGGCCATATTGAATGAAGCGCAAAGATTACGGCCCGAGCCGGCCGTGCTTGACCGCGTAAACCTGCTCGCGGCCCAGATTCAATATCGCGCGAAACATTTCGACGCCGCGACCGCGGGGTTTGATCAAATTGCGCATTCCGATTCTCCCCTAGCCTCGCCGGCGATGTTTAATGCAGCGCTCAGCTGGCTGCAAAAAGGCAATGAAGCTCGCTTTCTGGCCGACGCCGAAGAATTCGGAAGCAAAACAAAGGACGAAAAGTCCCGCACTGACCTGCAGTTGGAAGCAGGTCTCATGGAAGCAGCCAAAGGCGACCCGCGCGCCGCTGATTCGCTGCGCACAT
>DASTJU010000086.1:0-4686 GCA_035716295.1 Chthoniobacterales bacterium
CCGGCCGCAGCTACATGGTCACGCCACTCGCCCGCGCCGGCATCGCGGTCGGCGCCGATGGCTTGATGATCGAAGTGCACGGGCGACCCGAGGAAGCGCTCTCGGACGGTGCGCAATCACTCAGGTTCGACGAATACGAACAGATGGTGCGCGAAGTCCGCCGGATTCACGACGTGATCTCGCGCAACGGCGCTTAGACGCGCAGGAAATTCGCGAGCAACTTGCGTCCTTCGGTCGTCAGGATCGATTCGGGATGAAACTGGACACCGTGGATCGGAAATTCTCGATGTTGCAGTCCCATGATCTCGCCATCGTCAGTCTCGGCGGTAATTTCGAGCGAATCGGGAAACGATTCGCGTTTTACAATTAGCGAATGATAGCGAGTCGCTTCCAACGGCTCGGCCAAATTCTTGAAAACGCTGCGATGTCTGTGATGAATCTGTGAAGTTTTGCCGTGCATCAATTTTTCGGCGCGGACGACTTCGCCGCCGAAGACTTGCGCCATGCATTGATGACCGAGACAAACGCCGAGAATAGGAATGCGCTGCCCTAGTTCACGAATCAACTCCGAGCTAATGCCGGCGTTTTCCGGGCGCCCCGGCCCTGGTGAAATGCAGACTCGATCGGGTTTGAGTTTTTTAATCTCATCCACCGAAATTTCGTCGTTTCGCTTTACTACAAGATCGACATCCATCTCGCCGAACAGTTGGACGAGATTGTAGGTGAACGAATCGTAATTATCGATGACGAGAAGTTTCATTTCTTCGTTGCGCGCGAGATCGCAGCCAGCATCGCCTTCGCCTTGTTCACACACTCTTCAAATTCTCGCGCCGGATCTGAATCGGCCACGATTCCCGCGCCCGTCTGCAGATACGCTTTTCTATTTTTCAAAATGATCGAACGGATTGCAATGCAGCTGTCGTGCGACCCATCAAAACCGAAGTAGCCGACAATGCCGGCGTAAAATCTGCGGCTCGCTTTTTCCAAATCGGCAATAATTTGCATCGCTCGAATCTTCGGCGCGCCGGAAACCGTGCCGGCGGGAAACGTGGCGCGAATCGCGTCGAAGGCGTTCATGTCTTCCCGCAGACGCGCGACGATGTGCGAGACAATGTGCATAACGTGACTGTAGCGCTCGATCACCATTTGTTCCGTGACCCGGACGCTGCCGAACTCGGCAACGCGGCCGAGATCGTTGCGACCGAGATCGATCAGCATCACGTGCTCAGCGCGCTCTTTTGGATCGGTAATCAGTTCGCGTGCGAGCTGCTCGTCCTCGGCTAAATCTTTGCCGCGCGGATAGGTTCCCGCGATCGGCCGGAGCTCAGCGGTGCGTTCGCGAACTCGCAGATGAATTTCCGGAGAACTGCCGAGGACCGCAAAATCGCGGTTGAAGCGTAAACAAAACATGTAAGGCGAAGGATTCCCGAAGCGGAGCGCGCGATAAAGATCCAGGGGACCGCCGTCAAAATCTGTTTCGAAACGCTGCGACAAAACAACCTGGAAGATATCGCCGGCTGCGATCAGCTCTTTGGCTTTCTTGACCATCGATTCAAATTCAGGGCGGGTTGTGTTGCTGGCCGGATGCGGAAGAGTCCCGGCCGCTTTGGCATCGATCGGCTCCAGGACGCGCGGTTCGCTCAGCTTCGCCAGCGTCGTTTTCAGATCGGCTTCCGCTCGTTCGTACGCTTCGTCGGCCGATGTCTTTTCCTCGATGTGCGCGTTATAGATGAGGCGGAGCTTCCGAAACCGATGATCGAACACCAGCAGCATTCGCGGAATCATGAACATCATTTCCGGAATCTTGAGATCGTCGCGCGAATGAATCGGCACGGTCGGTTCGAAGAAACGAACCACGTCGTAGCCGACGTAACCGACGGCGCCGCCAAGGAAATGGGGAACGTCATTTGGCGCTACAAATTGAAAGCGCGACAAAACTTGTTGGAGCTGCGTTAACGGGTCGCTTTTGCAATCGGCGCTGTTGAAAAGCACGAGCGGATCGAAGCCTATGAAAGAAAAGCGTCCCGATTCTTCATTGCGTTCGGCTGATTCAAAAAGAAAACACGGGTTCCCGTTGTCGATCTTGGCGAAAGCGGAAACCGGGGTCTCGACGTCGGCGACCAGATCGACAATCAACGGGATAAGATTGCCGCGCTTGGCGAGCTCGCGGAATTCTTCCCGTGTCGGAGAGATGGAGTTATGGGATACGAAAGTAATGGGAGAGAATCTGGCATTAGTCTGGCGCTCTGCCACTCGGCCGAATTTACGGTTGCGGAATGAGCCGGCTGCGCCATTATTTCTGTCCCCTCAAAACGCGGGTGTAGCTCAGTGGTAGAGCACCTCCTTGCCAAGGAGGACGTCGCGAGTTCGAGTCTCGTCACCCGCTCCATTTTTCATTGGCAGTTGGGTCGCCCGTTGCTATCCCGAGTAGACGCATTTTCTTGAATCCAAAGCGCCTCCGGGCTGCATCTCACTACCAAAGGATGAATATGAAAACATTGCCTCTCTACATTTGCTCGGTTGTGCTGGCCATTACAGCCATGGCGCAGCCTGCGCCTCCGCCTCCTCCACCGCCAGCCCCAGCTGCTTCAGCGTCGGCGAGTGTCAGCGTCTCGCCCGCTCAGGATCTGGCGGATAAAATCCATCAGCGGATCGAGAAAAAGCTGAAAGGTCATCACGGAATCGTGATTGACGGAGACAAAGACGAAGATGTCGATCTTAAGGGCATCGGCGATCTCGGCGAGCGAATGGCCATTCCGATCGTCGGCATAGTGTTTATGAGCATCTTCGGTGCTCCGGTTCTAATCATCGCCGTCATTTTGTATTTCGGATTTTCAAAGAATCGGATGATGCATCGCACGATTCGGATGATGGCCGAAAAAGGTCAACCGATTCCGCCGGCCTTGCTTGCTCCGCCTGCGCCAGCCGTTCGGCAACGCTCGGACATGCGCCGCGGGGTTGTGCTTTGCATGGTTGGCTTGGGCCTCATGCTTTTCTTCGGCGCGGTGAATGAATGGGAAGGCGGCTCGTGGGCTATCGGCGTCATTCCCTTCGTGATCGGCCTCGGCTATCTGCTGGTGTGGAAGTTGGAGGGCAAGAAGGACGTTTCGTCGCCGCCACCGGTAACCTAGTATCGTGGCGTGGAGCTAACCGATGCCGGCCTTGTCGCTCGAGTTCTTGTCGATAACGACCAGCACGCTTTTGGCGAGCTGGTTCGTCGGCATCAATCGAGCGTTCGCGGTTTGCTGCGCCAACTCACTCGTGGCGACGCCGCGCTGGCGGACGATCTGTCCCAGGACGCTTTTGTTCGCGCTTACAAAAACATCCGCGGATTCCGCGGCGAAGCGAAATTCTCCACCTGGCTTTATCGAATCTCCTATAATTGTTTCCGGGAGGACGCACGCCGCCGCAAGGAGTTGGTCGGCATCAATGAAGAGCAATGGCAGGCTGAGCAAGACCCTCAGACCGTCGATCCGGGTCTAAGACATGACCTTATGCATGCACTAAGTTTACTCCCGCTGCATGAGCGCTCGGCAGTTTTGCTTTGCTGTCAAAACGGTTTATCGCACGACGAAGCCGCGCGCGTGCTCGATATTCCGCTCGGAACCGTTAAAACAAACGTGTTGCGCGGTCGGGAAAAATTGAAGAAGACTTTAGCGGCTTGGGCGCAGTAACAATGAACGAGCAGACTGAACACGACTGGTTGGATCGAAAGCTGCAGGAGGCCGTTCCCTACATTGAGGACGACGGCTTCACCGCACGTGTTTTGCGACAGCTGCCGGAACCGCAACTGGGAGGACAATTTCTGCGCCCGCTCATCCTGGTTGGAATGAGCGCCCTGGCCAGCGCGCTGACATACGTTTTGTCCGACGGCGGCCGTTTTATTTTGGTAGAAATGTTCAAATTGACCACGATTCCGACGCTGTGGGTCGTCGTGTTTGCATTGGCCAGTGGGATGTTAGTTATGGCCGGCGGCATCTTCGCCGCCATGTCTAAGACAAGCCAGATTCAATCTTAGATTCGACTTAGATTTGCATTGTCGATCTTAGGCGTAAAGTAGGGGATGCTAAGAGACATCCCGAGTTCGGCCCTTAAGCAACTTGTTCGCCTTTCCGAGCGCAAGGAAGCGTTGATGGCGCAAATCCAGGAGATCGATCGCGAAATGATCCGCGTTCAGAACAAATTCGGGATTCCGTCGCGCGAAGGCGATCAGCGGGCACCGGTCACAGTTTCGGGCGCGCCCGGCCGGCCGCTTCGCCGTCGAAGCAAACGCGGCGCGTTAAAAGAGAAAATCGTCCGGGCCTTGCGCGCAGCTGGTAAAAAAGGATCTACCATCGGTGAGCTTTCGAAAAAGCTAAAAGTGCCGAACGCGAATCTTTACGTCTGGTTCAACGGCACGGGCAGGAGCGTGCCGGGAATCAGAAAGATCGGCGTCGCGAAATATCGACTGAGATAGTTATCGAAGTTGCCGCGCTTGTTCTACGTCCTGGCGGATTTGTTGCACGAGCGCGTCCAGGTTTTCGAATTTCTCTTCCGATCGAAGAAATTTCAAGAAGCGAACTTCGACCTCATGGCCATAAATATCGCGATTGAAATCGAACAAATGGATTTCGAGAACGCGCTCGGATTTTCCACCGCTCACGGTCGGGCGAATGCCGAGGTTAATCACACCGCGATGTAACTCGC
>DASTJU010000087.1:0-2631 GCA_035716295.1 Chthoniobacterales bacterium
TCTCTGACCGTCGACGCTGAATCCGGCGATAGGAGATCGCCGCTACAGCATTATTCTTCCGACTCGGTTTCGGGGTCCGGCTTGAGCCCTTCTTCCTCCATTTTGCGGAGGACGTCGCTCATGTCGTCCACTTCGTCCCAGACTTCCTGGCTGACGTAGATCGGCGCTTTCTGTTGCGTGGCTATGGCGATGCAGTCGCTCGGGCGTGCGTCTAGCTCGATGATTTTTTTCTGCTGCAACTCGTTTTCCGCGCGGATGATCGCGCGCGCGTAGTAGGTCGCGTTTTTCAGGTCGTTAATGATCACGCGCTCGACCTTTGCGCCGAGCGCCGTCATCAGGTGCGCCATCAAGTCGTGCGTCAGCGGACGCTCCTTGGTGATGTCGCGCATGAACATGGTGATCGCGCTCCCAACCGTTTGATCGACATAGATGATGAAAACCTTGTCGTTGTTCCCAATGAAAACCGCGCACCCGCCACTGGTCGGCAACACTGCACGCACCTGCACCTCAATCACCGTTTTGTTCATCCCCGCGCGAACGTTATCCGTGCGCGCCGGAAAAACAAGCGGCGTGAATAACTGTGAATAACTTCTTCGAAGATTTTTGCATGCTTCTCTTGCATGTTCGGCTTGCTGAATCATTGTGCGTTCTGCGGCTGGGCGCCGCGCGCACGAAGAGATGAAAGACTGGGACATCGACTCCGCAATCGCGACTTACAATGTCGATGGCTGGGGCGGCGGTTACTTCACTGTTAACGCCGAAGGCAATGTTGTAGCCAAACCGCTTCAGGAAAATGGCGGCACCATCACCCTTCTCGAAGTTGTAAACGAGGCGCGCACGCGCGGACTCAGTTTTCCACTCGTCATCCGGTTCCAGGATCTGCTTCGTCACCGCGTCGAATCGGTCAATCTCGCATTTCAAAACGCGATCACGGAGTTTGGTTATCGCGGTCAGTATCGCGGCGTTTTTCCGATCAAGGTCAATCAACTACGCGAAGTCATCGAAGAGATTGTCGATGCCGGCCAGCAGTTTCATTTTGGTTTGGAAGCCGGCAGTAAACCGGAGCTCGTCGCCGCGCTCGCGATGCACAAGGACGGGGAGAGTCTGATCATTTGCAACGGTTACAAGGACAAGGCCTTCATTCGAATCGCGTTGCTCGGTCGCAAGCTTGGAAAATTAGTTGTCATCGTCGTCGAGAAACTTGAGGAGCTTGAACAGACGATCAAAGCTGCGAAAGAAGTCGGCGTCGAGCCAGTCATCGGGATTCGTGTTCGGCTCCACAGTAAAGGTTCCGGCAAATGGTCGCCCAGTGCTGGTGAGAACGCGAAGTTCGGTCTCGACACGACTAGTCTGATCGCCGCCAGCCAAATGTTGAAAGACGCGGGCTTCTCTCATTGCCTCAAGCTGATTCATTTTCATGTCGGCTCGCAGGTTCCGGATATTTCCACGATCAAACGCGCGACCCGCGAAGCGGCTCGTTACTACGCCAAACTGGCGAAGCTTGGTCACGACCTCGGTTATCTCGATGTTGGCGGTGGTCTCGGCGTCGATTACGACGGATCAAGCAGCGATTTCGATAGCTCGGCCAATTACTCGCTTCAGGAATATGCCAACGACGTTGTCTGGAACATCATGGATGTGTGCGATTCCGAAAGTGTTCCGCATCCGGCCATCGTCAGCGAAGGCGGCCGCGCCGTAGTCGCGCATCATTCCGTACTCGTGATGGAAGCTTTCAGTTCCATCGAGAAAACGGTGCCGCGGTTGAAAGTCGAAGCGACCGAAAAAGATCACAAACTCGTTGGTGACATTCTCGACGTGAAACAACGCCTCAAGCGCGGAAATCGCATCGAGAGTTTGCACGACATCCAGCAGATCAAGGAAGAAGCGCAGGAAACGTTCAACCTCGGCCTGCTCGAGCTCGAATCGAAAGCGAAGATCGACACCCTCTATTGGCAGCTCGCGCAGCAAATCGTCAACATGCATCGCGGTCTGCGTTACGTGCCGGACGAAGTGAAGGAACTGGAAACTTCTCTCGGCGATCAATACATCTGCAATTTTTCCGTTTTCCAATCGCTTCTCGACCACTGGGCGCTGGGCCAACTTTTTCCAATCATGCCGATTCATCGGCTGACGACTGCGCCGGATCGACAGGGCACGATCGTCGATATTACCTGCGACTCCGACGGTAAAGTTTCCAAGTTCACCGATCTTCAGGACGTTCGCGACACGCTCCCGCTTCATCGCGTTATCCCCGGTGAAATTTATTATCTCGGCGTCTTCATGGTCGGCGCCTACCAGGACATCATGGGGGATCTCCACAATTTGTTCGGCCGCGTCACCGAAGTGCACATCTTCCTCGATCCTGACGAGGAGTCGGGTTGGTACATCGAAGAAGTCATTCCCGGCAGCACCATCGGCGAAGTGCTCGCCATGACGCAGTGGGACAAAATCGAATTGATGCGGTTGTTGAAAACGCAAGTCGACGCCGCAATTAAGACCGACTTCCTCAAGCCGAATGACGCGATGAAACTTCTCTCCGATTACGAGCGGCTCTTGCAGGAATACACTTACCTCTCGCTCAACGGCACGAAGCTTGTGCCGCAGCCGGGCAACTGGCTGCCGCTAAGTTAA
>DASTJU010000088.1:0-4906 GCA_035716295.1 Chthoniobacterales bacterium
CGCCGCCCAATCGGCCGAGATTTCTTTGCAGCTCATCCCCCAAACTTTTTCGGTGTAGCTCTTGAAGAAAATGTTGAAGAGACGTTTGCCGAATTGATTGCTGACCCATTCCTCGAAGTTTCGGGGATGGCGCACCGGAAAGACCCGCGCCTTGAGCCAGGACAAAACGCAGATTGTCGATCTTACGATGCCAAGTTTGATCAGCGCTTCGAACGGTTTGAGCGGGTAGGTGAAAAATTTGCCGTCGTAATAAATCTTGGACGAGCGCGGACGTTGCAGCATGTCGTTAGGCAAAATCTCAGTCCAGAGATCCTCTACCGCTTTCGATTTGGAGAAAAAGCGATGGCCGCCAATGTCGAAATGGAAGCCTTTGTAAGTGCTGGTGCGCGAAATTCCTCCGACGTAAACCGGGTCCGCCTCAAGCACGACAACGTCGACCTTGTTTTTCGAAAGCAGATACGCGGCGGTCAATCCCGCCGGTCCCGCTCCGATGATTGCGACAGTTGTTTTCATTCCTTAGGCCACCCAGTTCCCTCTAGTAAAATTCCAAACATACCAGCCCTGCACCGCCAGCCCGAGGGCGCTGACCAACACCGCGGCCGCGATCCCAAGCGTTCGCAACAGCGGCGGTGGGAGGCGAAATTGACGCAAAAAATGCAAGAAAGCGAGCACGATCAGCGCATGAACACAGAACTCGTAGCGAAGCATGCTCTCCATATCGAGGGAAGCGACGCCCGCGACTGAGATATAATAAATGACGCCCGCGCAGAAGTAGATCCCGATCCGGGCTTGCCATTCGGTGCGGCAACGGATCGCGGGAATTAGTTCGACCATGGCGATCGCCACCAGCAAGAGCGCGCCGACCGTCATCGACATCTGACTCATCTGAGTCGGATCGTTCAATTGCGGGAGCAACCAGCGATAGCTCGACGGCCGGAAGGCGGCCAAATAATCTGGTTCAATATTCCAGCCGGCGCTTTGCGTGAGCATGTACATGTCCCAGCGCCCCCAGCGCCATTGGCAGTAGATAAAAAAGAAAACCGCGCCGAAAGTGGCGGCGATCATCGTGGCAATCGCGCTTCCGTAATTGCGAAGCCAGGACCGCGGTTCGCACAACGCCGCCCACCCTTTTTTGAAAAAATCACGAATGACTGGATAAGCCGCACACGGCACTCCGACGATGCGCGTGGCCGACATGATCATTCCGTGAAGCGCGGCCAAGATTTTTGCGGTGCGACCTTCGCTGCCGCTCCAATAAATGAAACCGATGAGCCCCATGAGAAAGAGCGATTCAGAATAACCGGCGATGAGAAAAAACGCGGCCGGATGAGCGACGATGGCGAGCGTGCCGAACAAGCGCAGCGTCGCAGAAAGTTTCCAGCGCTCGCAAAGGAGAAAGAAGTAAGTCCAAAAGCCCCAGGCCGCGAGCTGGGCGGCGATGAGGAGCGCGGTCTCACTTTCAACCTGAAAAATGGAACGCACGACTGTGGCAAACGCCGGATACGCGGGAAAAAACGCGACGTTGGAAACCTCCATCACCTTGTGATTGATGGGAGGAACGATCGTCTGATAGCCGCGGTCGACGATATTGGCGAACCAGAAACCGTCGTGTTGGACCAAACTTGTGTAGCGGTAGGAAAGCGGGCCTTCGGGCGCCAGCAAAAAAACGGCCACGACCAATTGGATGAGGGTCAGGAGGAGCCCCGCCGACCAAGGCCGAAGTAGCGAAAATGTGCGGGTCACAACATCAGAACCTGGGAGGGCTGAGGAGAAACCAAAGGTTCCGGGATTGCAAGAACTAGTCGCCTCTCCGGCAAGCGCGTTCTGAGGTAGCATAGGTTAAAGTGATTTGCCGACTCCGCGGCAGACATTTGACGGCGGCGTCCGACATTTATTCGCCCGGCGAGGATCGACCCGCCTTCGCTAATGCCAGTCCGGCTCGGACCTACGCTGCTGCCTCTTCGCTTTGATCGGCAAGGTCGCGATAAAGCTGCTCGTAACGCTGCGCCGCCGCCGCCCAGGAGAAATTTCGCGCTACTGCGCGCTCCATCAGTTTTCCCCACAACTCGCGATCGCGAAACATCTCTCGCGCACGCTTGATCGCGTCCCAAAAGGCTTCGGTCGAATATTCGTAACAGAGAAACCCGTAGCCGCCGTCGGTAGTTGGATCGTAATCCTCGATGATTTCGTGGATTCCGCCGGTGGCGCGCGCGACCGGAAGCGCGCCGTATTTCAAACTGTACATCGCGCTTAAACCGGCCGGCTCGAAGCGCGATGGAATCAAACTGATGTCCATCCCCGCTTCGATCACGTGCGCGCTTTTTTCGTCGTACGTTTTTCGGTAGGCAAATTTTGTTGGAAACTTGCGCATGGCAACCGCGAGCGCCGTTTCATAGGTTGGATCTCCCTCGCCCAAAATAATCAGCCGAACGTCGTCGGTCAGAAGTCGATCGAGCAATGGCACGAGGATATCGAAACCTTTCTCGCCGACGACGCGTGTGACCATTCCAAAAACAGGACCTTTCGGTTGCGGGTTCAATCGCAAACCATTGAGCAGCGCGTCGCGGCAGAGCTGTTTTCCCAAGAGCTCGCCGGGCGTGTAATTAGCCGGAAGCAGTTTGTCGGTTTCCGGGTTCCAGCGGGTGTAATCAGCACCGTGCAGAATGGCGCTCAGCTTGTGTGCATTTTCACGCAACACCGCGTCAAGACCGCAACCAAACTCTGGCGTTTGGATCTCGCGTTTGTGCCGCTCGCTCACGGTCGTGACTCTGTCGGCAAAAAGAATTCCGGCTTTGAGGAAGTTCAATTTGCCGAAAAATTCGACGCCACGAAGAGTGAAAAAGCGTTCGTGCAGATTGGTCAGGCGAAAGTCGAGTCCCCAGAAGGTGCCCTGCTCGGCGATGTGATGGATGGTAAGGACAGTCGTGAACGGCAAATGATGCGCTCGCACATAAACCGGCACGAGTGCGGCCGGCCAATCATGAGCGTGTAGAATCTGTGGCGTAGGCGTCAGGCGGCGCGCCAATTCCACGGCCGCTTTGCTGAAAAAAACAAATCGCGCGGCGTTGTCTTCGTAAGCGGTTCCGTGTTCATCATACATTCCGTCGCGATCAAAAAATTCGTCGCACCGGACAAAAAATAATTGGACGCCACTAGGGCTGTGGCCTTGCAAATATTCGGCGATATAAGTTTTGTCGCCTACCCGAACATCGACAGTGACCCCGGTGTCCTCTTCCTTGAAGGCGGGATTGTCGCGAATCTCCCGATAGTAGGGTAACACGACCGCCACCTCGTGCCCGCGCGACCGCAACTCGTGCGGCAACGCATCCATCACGTCGATGAGCGCGCCAGCCCGCAGCAACGGCGGGCCCTCTGCACTGATCATCAGAACACGCATCAGACAAGAGAAGGCAGAAAACGCCGAACGTTCAACATCCAACGGTCAATGTTCATTTCAAAGTTCAATGTTGGATGTCGCGCGTTGGGCGTGGAGCGTTCTCTCAGTCGCCTAACGAGTACTCCTGCTTCACCCATTCCAGCGCTTGTTGTCGATCTTTCAACGCACCTTCCAGCTGCCTTGTTTCGACTGCTTCAAGGATCTCCCCAAACTTCGGACCTGGTTTCATTCCTAAGGCAATCAAATCGTCGCCGCGAACCAGCGGCGGCGGAATGATTGGTTCGTTGGCGAACTCTTCGCGCTTCTGCAAAAGGAATTCGTAATTGTCCATCATCTTATGGCTGCTCGCGCAATCGACCCGATGTAGCTCGAGCTCTTCTTCAAAAGTCGGCCGCGCCATGAATCGTTTTAGCTTCGCCACGCGCATCTTCGGCACGTCCTTAAAGACCATGTGTTGACGCACCATTTCGACCACGGCGTCGATTTCAGCGCGGGAAAATCGCAATCGTTCCATGATCGACTCGGTCATGGCCGCGCCGATTCGGTCGTGCTCATTGAAACGAATCCTTCCAGTTTCGTCGACCGTGGCCGTGACCGGTTTCGCAACGTCGTGGAGTAGAACCGACAGAACCAATGGCGTGGAAACTTTTTCCGGGAGCAGCTCAAGCATCAGCCTGGTGTGTACAAAGACGTCACCTTCAGGATGAAATTGCTCGGGCTGCAAACAACCTTTCATTGCATCGAGCTCCGGCAAAATTGTGCGAAGCAATCCGCTCCGATCGAGCAATTCCCAACCGCGGACGCGATTAGGCGAAAGAAAAATCTTTAGCAATTCTTCGCGAATACGCTCGGCGCTGATCTCATTGATCGACGCGGCGCTCGCGACCAGCGCGTCCCAGGTGGGATTGTCGATCTGGTAATCGAGCACGGTGGCAAAGCGGGCCGCGCGCAACATTCGCAACCGGTCTTCGGCGAACCGCGCGGCTGGATCGCCGATTGCTCGAACAAGTTTAGCGTCCAAATCGGTGCGGCCCCCGACGAAATCGATCACTTCGTTCTTCTCGGGGTCGAAGAACATTCCATTGATGGTGAAATCGCGCCGCTTCGCGTCTTCTTCCGGCGACGAAAATCGAACATCGGCCGGATGTCGGTGATCCAGATACGCGCCGTCCGACCGAAATGTCGCCACTTCGAAATTGAGTCCATTCTCGACCACAACCACGACGCCGAAATGCGCTCCGACCGCATAGGTGTGCGGAAAAATCTTCTGCACAATATCGGGCGTCGCATCAGTCGCGATATCGAAGTCTTTTGCCGTTAAACCGCGGACCATGTCGCGCACGCAACCCCCCGCGAAATAAGCGATGTGGCCATGCGCGCGCAACCGCACCGCGACTTCGCGCGCAGTTTTCTCCATCGGCGACATTTTCACGCGCTTATTGTAGCCGCCCCGCTCTGTCGGGGCGAATGAGAATCACGGCGACAGAGTGTCGTGGCTACAACGCAGGC
>DASTJU010000089.1:0-5570 GCA_035716295.1 Chthoniobacterales bacterium
GTTGGCGCACAAAAATGGCCCGGCCCATGGCGGTGGCGCAGCTGCAGGCGCACGGCAAAGATGTAAGCCAAAATATTTGGATCGATACTTACAACGCCCCGCTCCCTCCGCTGGTCGATGCCATCGCGCTGTTACCGGTGAAAGCGCATTGGAAAATGGATACGCACACGGTCATTTACGCCGGCGATAAGGCGATCGCCACGATGTCGATCTTACTTTTCGTTGGATCGGTCGCGATGCTGTTTTTCACAGCGCGCCGGTTGTTCGATCAGCATCTGGCGTTGTTGGTCTGCGGTCTCGTTCTGCTCTGCGAAACGATGTGGCAATATTCGCTCTCCGGTTTGCCCCAGTCGCTGCTGACGTTCTTGCTTAACAGCACGGTTTATCTGCTCGTTCGGGCGGTGGAAGCGCAACATCGCGATGAATCGCCATTAAAATGGTTGGTCGCTGCCGCCGCCGGCTTTGGGTTACTTGCGCTCACACATGCACTGACTCTGTGGATTTTTCTGGGCGCGCTGATTTTCGCTGCCTTCTTTTTCCGGCCGCGAGGATGGTCCGCCTTAATCATGCTCGCCGTTTGCGCGGTGGTTTATCTCCCGTGGCTGATTCGCGCATTTATTATTTGCGGTAATCCCGGCGGCGTCGCCATTTATTCCATTTTCGACGGCATTGGCCACAGCGAATGGGGCTGGATGCGCCGAATGGACATTGATGCCGGTAGCACCGTGCTCGGCGCGTTTCGCAACAAGATTACTACCAGCTTTGTCTCCCAAACCGCTCATCTCTTCGAATACTTCGGGCTGAGCGTCGTCGCCCTCGTGTTTTTCGTATCGCTATTGCATGCGTTCAAAAAGACAGAGACCGCGGCGATTCGCTGGATCATTCTGGCAATGTGGGGTGGCGCGGTTTTTGGAATGGCGATGTATGGAATTAACGAGGAACAAGGCGTCGCCGCGAACCAGCTCCATTTGATTTTTGTTCCGCTGATGACGTGTTACGGCCTCGCTTATCTGCTGGTGCAATGGAATCGGCTCTCTCTCAATCTCCCGTTCGCGCGCGCCGGTTTCATCGTGCTCCTCTACCTTCTCTGCGCTTTGCCGATGATTTTCGCGTCGCCGTGGTTGTCGCCCCCCAAACCATTTGTGCGATGGCCGCCTTACGTGCCACCGCTCATCAGCGTCTTAAATCGTTGGATGCAACCCGAGGAAGTGACTGCGAGTGACATGCCATGGGCGGTCGCGTGGTACGCCGACCGTCGCGCGCTTTGGTTACCGGACACTCTCCGAATCATGACCGATCTCAGTGATTTCAAAACGCTCGGCGGACCGGTCAACGGTCTCTACCTCACGCCGATCAGCGGAACGGACAATAAGCTCCGCGACATCGCCAAAGGTGAATACAAGGATTGGTCCCTCGTCATTCAGCGCAATCAGGTTCTGGAAAAATTTCCGCTCCGGTGGAACACAGTCGCCCTCGGTTTTGAAAATGAATGCATTTTCCTGAGCGACCACGATCGTGAACATGCGCCAAAACAATGAGACGCGTTCAGGCACCACTTTCCCGTTTACGAACTGGCATCGGAGCGTTTCAGTAAGGCCGTGAAACAGGCCACCAAGATTTTCGGGACCGACGGCGTCCGCGGTGTCGCCAATGTCGAGCCAGTCACGGCCGAGACCGCGCTCAAACTCGGCCGCGCCGCCGCGCATGTTTTCACCCAATTGAATCCGCGCACACTTCCGGAAGGCGCACGGCCGAAGATCGTGCTCGGCAAAGACACTCGTCTCTCCGGTTACATGCTCGAGAATGCGCTCGTCGCCGGAATCACTTCGCTCGGCGTTGATGTCCTCGTCATTGGTCCGTTGCCAACGCCGGGCGTGGCTTACATCACTCGATCGCTCCGCGCCGACGCCGGCATCGTTCTTTCCGCTTCCCACAATCCTTACGAAGACAACGGCATTAAATTTTTTCGGCACGACGGCTACAAACTCGACGATCAAGTCGAAGCGCAAATCGAGGACCTGGTCTTTAGCGGCAAGATCGACAACGTCCGGCCGACCGCCGGTAAAATCGGACGGGCCGCGCGCATTGATGACGCGTTAGGCCGCTACGTTGAATTCGCGAAGGCGAGTTTCCCGCGAAAAATGTCGCTCGAAGAATTGCGCATCGCCGTCGATGTCGCGAATGGCGCCGCCTACAAATCGACGCCGTGCATTTTGCGCGAACTCGGGGCTGATGTCGCGATCGCCCACGACGAGCCCAACGGAATGAACATCAACGGCGGCTGCGGCAGCACCCATCCCGACGAGATCCAGCGCATCGTGAGCCTGGTCGACGCCGATGTCGGGATCACTCACGATGGCGACGCCGATCGCGTTCTGCTTTGCGATGAAAACGGCGAGATCGTGGATGGCGACGAGATTCTTGCCATCGCCGCGCTTGATCTTTTGAAATCGAACCAACTGCGTGACAAGACGCTGGTCGCGACCGTGATGAGTAATTTCGGCCTGGACGAAACGCTCGCGGCCAACGGCGGCAAAGTCATTCGCACAAAGGTGGGCGACCGTTACGTGATTGAAGAAATGGTTTCGCGAAATCTCAATCTCGGCGGCGAACAGAGCGGCCACATTATCTTCCGCGATTTCACAACCACCGGCGATGGCATAATTAGCGCGCTCCAAATTCTGCGGATCATGCACACGACTGGCCAGCCGCTGAGCAAATTGAAAAAGTGTCTTAAAAAATATCCGCAGGCGCAGCGCAATCTCATGGTCAAATCGAAACCACCGATCGAGGAAATGCGCGAAGTTGTTAAGTTGCGCGAAGAAGTAGAGCGCGAGCTGGCCGGGAAAGGGCGCGTTCTTCTGCGCTACTCCGGCACCGAATCAAAGATCCGCCTTTTGATCGAGGGCCGTGAGCTCGATAAGATCGACAAACACGCCAACCGCATTGCGGACGCAATTCAAAGCGCCATCGGCGCAAATTAGAGCGATGAACCTTACTCATGTGATCGAAGCGCTTTTCTTCAGCGCGCAAAAACCACTTTCGACCAAGGAGATTGTTGATGCCCTCCGCAATGCCAGCACCGAAGGTGAATTCTCGCTTAATGAGTTCGCTAATGTTCGGCCGGCTGAAGTCGCGGCCGCGATCGAGCAATTGAAAATCGAGTACATTCAACATGAGCACGGCTTTCAGCTTGTTGAAAAGGCCGACGGTTGGCAGCTGGCAAGCGATCCAAAGTACGCCCAATGGGTCCGCGGACTTTTCCCGGCGCCGAAGCCGACGCGTTTAAGTTCGCCCGCGCTCGAGACGCTCGCGATCATCGCTTACCGGCAACCGATCGCGCGCGCAGATGTCGAAGCGGTCCGCGGCGTCACCATCGATGGCGTTTTGCAGACATTGATGGAACGCGGCCTCGTTAAAATCGCCGGACGCGCGGAAATTCCAGGGCGGCCGTTGCTTTACGAGACGACGGAATTTTTTCTCGATCATTTCGGTCTGCGCAATCTCGACGAATTGCCAAACGTCGAGGAATTGCGCACGCGTCATTTGCCGGTCGGCCCGCGCCCGCAGACCGCGGTAGCCGACGACGTTGTCGCCGGCCCGGAGTCAGCCTCGACCACAACGACCCGCGAATGACGGCGCGCGTTGTCGCGTTGTCGATTCTGGCGGCCGTCGAAACATCGACATCGTCGTTTGCCGACATCCAGCCCGGTAATTGCGCGCGTGCCGCCAACTATTCCGAAAACAAACGCGGCTTTTCCATGCTCGTGATGCAGAGCGGGAAGACTATTTTCGAACATTACGCCAATGGCGGTTCGGCGGACTCACGCTGCAAAATCTTTAGCGGCACGAAAGGTTTTTGGGGCATCGCCGCGCTCTGTGCCGTCCGTGACGGTTTAATCAAACTCGACGACCGCGTCGCCGAGACGATCACCGAATGGAAGAACGATCCACGCAAATCGCAGATCACGATTCGTCAGTTGTTGAATCAAACCGATGGAATCGAGCCGGCGCCTCATCTGCACAGTGAATCAATCCGCGACCGGAATGCAGCCGCAGTGCAATTGCCGCTGATTGCCGCGCCGGGTTCCGTCTTCGCCTACGGACCAAGTCATCTCCAGGTTTTCGCGGAGGTTCTGCGGCGAAAACTGAACGGGCGCTCGACCGTCTCATATCTGGAGGGAAACGTTCTTTCGCCGCTTGGCCTAACGAGTCTCGATTTCAAAAAAGATGGGCGCGGCAATCCGCTCCCGGCGACCGGCTTTGAATTGACCGCACGAGAATGGGCGCGATTCGGCGAGTTGGTGCTTGGAAATGGCAATTATCAGGGAAAACAAATCGTGCCCGCGAACTTGCTCGGCCAGGCGCTGACCGGCTCCAACGCAAATCCATCTTATGGCCTGACCTTCTGGTTGAACCGGCAGGCTCCGGGCGCCCGCGAAATCGATTACGAAAAGGAGCTCGACTTGAAATGGCAACGCGCGCGCTGGACTGGCATTTGCATTTGCCGGGCGGCGCCGCCGGACATGGTTGTCGCACTCGGCTCGAATTACGAACGCCTATTTATCATTCCCTCGCTGAACGCGATCATCGTCCGGCAGGGATGGAGCACCAAGTTTTCAGACGCCTATTTCTTGCGGCTTGTCCTCGGCCGATAGCAAGGTTTGACTTGGCGACCGCTTTCCTGAACGGTTGCTGGCACTTACATTGTCGATCTTATGAATAAATTTGCGATCGGTTGCGGCGGATTGCTCGTCATCCTTCTGGTTATCATTTTCGTCGTCGGCCTGTTTTTCTGGGGCACTTACAACCGGCTGGTCACGCTCGACCAAAATGTAAATAAGAAGTGGGGAGATGTACAGACCGTTTATCAGCGGCGCGCTGACTTAATTCCGAATCTGGTGAACACCGTGCAAGGCGCAGCCAATTTCGAGAAATCGACAATTGTCGAAGTGACAAATGCGCGGGCCAGCGTCGGACGGGTGCAACTCGACCCGAACAAGGCGCCGACCGATGCGGCGCAGCTCGAACAATTCCAGGCGGCGCAAGGGCAACTAAGCAACGCGCTCTCGCGATTGCTCGTCGTAGTCGAACGTTATCCCGAATTGAAGTCGAATCAGAGTTTTCTCGGACTCCAGGCGCAACTGGAAGGCACTGAAAACCGAATCTCGGTTGAGAGGAATAATTTCAACGGCGCTGTGCAAGACTTCAACACAACCGTGCGACGTTTTCCAACGAACATGATCGCCGGGATGTTTGGTTTTCAATCGCGTCCGTTCTTCGCCGCGCAACCGGGCGCGGAGAAAGCGCCGACGGTGAATTTCAATTTCGGTTCACCGGCGCCTGCGGCCTCACCGGCAGCGACTGCGGCAGCGACGCCGTAAGGTGATAGTCGATTTTACTGAAGCGTGAAACGAATCGCGCTCTGTCTCGCGGCAATTGTCGCGATCAACGCACAGGCGGCAGAAGTCGTTCCGCCGAAACCGTCCGCGTATTTCAACGATTACGCGGGCGTCGTTTCCAAGGAAGCTGCGGATCGCTTTAACGAACAGCTCGCCCAATTCGAGCGC
>DASTJU010000090.1:0-2527 GCA_035716295.1 Chthoniobacterales bacterium
ACAAAATCAAAGCGGAGTTCAATGATCACCCGCATGAGCGCGGCGTGATTTCGATGGCGCGCGAACCCGATCCGGATTCGGCCGGCTCGCAATTTTTCATCTGCCTCGGGGCGGTGCCGCGACTGGACCATCAATACACAACGTTCGGCAAATTAATTAAAGGGGAGGACGTGCTCGGAAAAATCGGCGACACACCGGTGACGCGAAACAGCATGGGCGAAAACAGCAAACCGACGACGCGCGTTGTTATTGAGAAGATCGACATCGTGGCGGCGGATTCGATGAAATAGCAGGCAGCCCTTGTCATTCCGAGTGAAGTCGAGGAATCTCTAGCTGTTTCTGTTTTTGAAACGGTTGCAAAACGGAAATATTTAGAGATGTCTCCACTCTGGTCGACATGACAAAAGAGGTAACCAAGATCGCACTCGTGCAGATGCGCTGCGGGACGGACCCGGAGAAGAACTTTGCGCACGCGCTGGATTTCATTCGCGACGCCGCTAAAAAAGGCGCGACGATTGTCTGTCTGCCGGAACTTTTTCGATCGCAATACTTTTGCCAGACCGAGGATCACAAAAATTTCGAGCTGGCCGAAGAAATCCCCGGAAAATCGACATCTGCGCTGATGGAGCTGGCCGGTAAGCTTGGCGTGGCGATTGTGGCATCGCTTTTTGAGAAACGACGCGCGGGCGTTTATCACAACACCGCCGCAATCATCGACGCAGATGGAAAGCTTCTCGGGAAATATCGCAAGATGCACATTCCGGACGACCCGCTCTATCACGAGAAGTTTTATTTCACGCCAGGCGATCTTGGTTTTCAGGCATGGGAAACAAAACGCGGCAAAATCGGCGTGTGCATTTGCTGGGACCAGTGGTATCCGGAGGCGGCGCGCCTGACGGCATTGCGCGGCGCGGAGATTATTTTTTATCCGACGGCGATCGGCTGGCATCCGACCGAGAAAAAAGAATTCGGCGCGGCGCAATATTCGGCCTGGGAAACCATTCAGCGCAGTCACGCAATCGCGAATGGCTGCTACGTCGCCGCCGCGAACCGTGTCGGCCACGAAGCGCCAGCCGGCGGTGATGGGATTGAATTTTGGGGGCAAAGTTTCATTTGCGGCCCGGACGGCGAGATCATTGCAAAAGGCTCTGTCGACAAAGAAGAAATCGTGATCGGCGAAATCGATTGGCGGCGCGTGAACGAGCACCGGACGCACTGGCCGTTCCTGCGCGACCGGCGCGTTGACGCCTACGGTGGAATCGAGCAACGCCTGCTCGATTGAGAGTTTTATTTTGTCCAGAAGCGCCGTACGTTTGCGGCATGAAAACGATTCTATTTATAACGATGTTTTGCGCGGTGACTTGTTTTGCGCAGGCGCAAGAAGTCACGAAAGCGGCTGCGCAACTAGAGCCGAAGTCAGGCAGCCAGGTAACCGGGATGGTTACGTTCACAAAAGTTGGCGATGAAATACAGGTGGTCGCCGACATTCAAAATCTCAAACCGGGCAAACACGGTTTTCACATTCACGAAAAAGGCGATTGCTCGGCGGCAGACGCGGCGTCGGCTGGCGCCCATTTCAATCCCACTCAAAAGCATCACGGTGGGCCGATGAACCTCGATCATCACACCGGCGACCTCGGCAACATCGAAGCAGATGCTTCCGGCAAGGCGCACCTGGATTGGAAAGGCAAACTGAGTTTCACCGGGAAAGATTCGATCATTGGCAGGTCCGTCGTTGTCCATGAGAAAGAAGACGATTTGAAGACGGACCCGTCCGGAAATTCGGGCGCGCGAATCGCCTGCGGCACAATCAACGCCGCCGACTAAAATTTTCTCCAACCCCCTGAGCTCGACATGCAGTTGATGACGCTGGGCGAAATTCGACGGTCCGCACAAAACGGAACCGTATCAGCGAAAGTTCACGTGCAGGTCGAATCGGCAGCGCCGAAATTGACGCGCGAACAAAAACCATACTGCGAACTGAGTCTGGCCGACGCGTGCGATCGGATGACGTTGCGAGTCTGGAGCGACCATCCTGCTTACAAAGCATGCAGCTCCCTCACAACCGAGAGCTTCATCGAGTTAACCGGAGAATTTAATTCGCATTCACAGTTCGGCCTCGAAGCACAGAAATGGACGGTGCGGCCACTAACGTCACAGGAGAAAAACGAATTGCTGCAAGGCCCGCCCGAGCTGCGCGCAAAACAAAACGCAGATTGGCAATTCATCCTCCAAACGATCGCCACGATCAGCGATCCGCGTCTGCGCACGTTATGCGACGCGTTCGTGAAAGAGTTTGGCGAACGCTTCCAGCGCACGGCAGCGGCGCGAAGAAATCATCACGCTCGACGCGGCGGATTGGTGGAGCACACCGCGCAGATGATGCGGGTCGCGCAGGCTATCGCGCCACTTTATCCAGAGTTGAATGCCGATCTTCTCGTCGCCGGAACTCTCCTTCATGATTCCGGTAAGCTGTGGGAAAACGCTCTACCGGAAAATGGTTTCGTCATGGACTACGACGAACGCG
>DASTJU010000091.1:0-3608 GCA_035716295.1 Chthoniobacterales bacterium
TTGAATTTTTCAGCAATCTCATCCGCGCCGTGAATCGTGACCGCAAATCCGCCCAGATAATCAGCCGACTTCGGCGCAATGTAATCAGCGAGACAATGGTTGAATTGGTCCGTTGGTTTTTGCATTTGTTGACGCAAAAAATAAAAAGTCGCCAACTTCTCGTGACGTGATTCGTCCCGGAAAAGATCGACATCATCGCCGCTTGCGTTTGCCGGCCAAAAACCAAAGACGCCCCGCGCAGTTAATGACTTGTCAGCGACAATTCGCTCCAGAACTTCTTGCGCGTCATCAAAGACCTCCCGCGCCTGCGCGCCGATCGTCGGGTCGTCAAAAATCGCGGGATATCTGCCGCGCAATTCCCACACGTGGAAAAATGGCGACCAATCGATGTAATCGCGAAGTTCGTTAATCGACGGATTGATTGTGCGGGCCCCGGTAAACTCCGGTTTCGGCGGAACGTAACTGCTCCAGTCGACCGGAGTCCGATTCGCGCCAGCCTGAGAAAGTGTGACGAGCTTCTTTTCCCGCGTTTTCGCGCTATGCGCTTTGCGCAACGCCTCGTATTCGGTGCGAGTCTTGGCATCGAACGCCGCTTTTTGTTTTGCACTCAGGAGCGAATTGACCACGCCCACTGCGCGCGAAGCATCAAGCACATGCACGATGCTCTGGTGATAATGCGGAGCGATCTTCACCGCCGTGTGCGCCCGGCTGGTCGTTGCGCCGCCAATCAGGAGCGGTAATTCGAATTTTTCGCGCTCCATTTCTTGCGCGACGTGCACCATTTCGTCGAGCGACGGTGTGATTAATCCACTCAATCCGATCGCATCCGCTTTTTTCTCGCGCGCGGTTTCCAAAATTTTCGCCGCCGGAACCATTACGCCAAGATCGACAACGTCGTAGTTGTTACATTGAAGGACCACCCCGACGATGTTCTTGCCGATGTCGTGCACGTCGCCTTTGACCGTGGCCATCACGATCCGGCCCTGCGGTTTCGAACCGGCTGATTTTTCCGCTTCCATGAACGGCATCAGATACGCGACTGCCTTTTTCATCACCCGCGCGCTTTTGACGACTTGGGGCAAAAACATTTTCCCCGCACCAAAGAGATCACCGACCACGCTCATCCCCGCCATCAGCGGACCTTCGATCACGTCGAGCGGGCGTTTGCAATTCTTGCGTGCTTCTTCGGTATCGATGTCGATGAAATCAACGATGCCTTTGACCAGCGCATGCTTTAATCGTTCTTCGACTGGCTGCGCGCGCCACGCTTCGTCTTTAACTTTCGTTTTACCCTTTGCCTTAATATTTTCCGCAAAATCGACAAGGCGTTCGGTCGCGTCGTCGCGTCGATTCAGGAGCACATCTTCGACGCGCTCGCGCAATTCCGGAGCGATCTCTTCGTAAACCGCGAGCTGACCGGCATTCACGATCGCCATGTCGAGTCCGGCGCGGATCGCGTGAAACAAAAATGCGGAATGCATTGCTTCGCGCACGGTATTGTTGCCTCGGAACGAAAATGAAATGTTGCTCACGCCGCCGCTCACGCGAACGCCCGCCAGATTCGCTTTGATCCAGCGCGTGGCTTCGATGAAATCCACCGCGTAATTACGATGCTCTTCCAGACCAGTGGCGACGGTGAGAATGTTCGGATCGAAAATAATATCGCTCGCTGAGAAGTCGGCCTGCTCAGTGAGCAGTTTGTAAGCGCGCCCGCAGATATCGATCTTGCGCTGAAGATTGTCGGCCTGACCTGATTCGTCGAACGCCATCACGATTACGGCCGCGCCGTACTGCCTAACGAGCCGCGCCTGGCGCAAAAATTCTTCTTCTCCGTTTTTCAAGCTGATCGAATTCACGACCGCTTTGCCTTGCACGCACTTGAGCCCCGCTTCGATCACGCTCCACTTTGAGCTGTCGATCATGATTGGAATCCGCGCGATCTCCGGCTCGCCCGCGATCAAATTCAAAAAGCGCGTCATCGCCGCTTCAGAATCGATCATTCCCTCGTCCATGTTGACGTCGAGCATGTTGGCCCCGCCTTGCACCTGCTGCCGCGCCACTGCCAGCGCGCCGTCGAAATCGTCGCCCAAAATCAATTTCGAGAATTTCGGCGAGCCCGTGATGTTGGTCCGCTCACCAATCACAGCAAAGCCGAATTCCGGCGTAATGTTTAATGGTTCGAGTCCCGAAAGTTGGAGCGTCTCGGATTGCGCATGATGGCCGTCCGGCTTGGACCGCGGTTTGCAATCGCGGACGGCGTTCGCGAGCTCGCGAATATGTTCGGGTGTTGTTCCGCAACAACCGCCGACCAGATTGAGCCAGCCGTTCTCGGCCCAGCGTTTCAATTTTGGAGTGAGTGTTTCCGGCGTCTCCGGAAAGCCGGTTTCGGAAAGTGGATCGGGCAGACCCGCATTCGGATAAGCGCTAACGTAAAATGGTGCGACCCGCGCCAGTTCTTCGATGAATGGAGTCATTTCATCCGGACCGAGCGAACAATTCAACCCGACGACAAGTGGTTGCGCGTGCGCGATCGAAACCAGAAACGCTTCCACGGTTTGGCCGCTCAACGTCCGGCCCGCTTTGTCGGTCACCGTTCCGGAAACGATCAGTGGAAGTTTTTTGCCGGTTTGTTCAAAGACGTCCGCGACAGCGAAGAGGGCCGCCTTGCCGTTCAACGCGTCGAAGATTGTTTCGATCAGGAGGAGATCGACACCTCCTTCGACGAGCGCGCTTATTTGATCATGATAGGACTGGCGCAGTTGATCGAATGTGACCGCGCGAAACCCGGGATCGTTTACATCCGGTGAAATGGAAGCAGTCACGGGGAGGGGACCGATCGAACCACCGACGAATCGGCGCTTACCCGTTTGGTTAGTCGCTTGATCTACCGCGTGCCGCGCCATCGCCGCGGCTGCCAGATTCATTTCGCGAACGAGCGCGCGAAGATCGACATCGTTCACCACGCGCTGAAAAAATCCCTGATCCTTTCGGCCGCCTTTTGGTTCGCCCTGAAAAAGAAAATCGTGGAGACCGATGGTGGTTGCGCTGAAGGTATTGGTTTCGATGATGTCCGCGCCCGCTTCGAGGTAAGCGGAATGAATTTCCTCGATCACCTGCGGCTGCGTTAAATTCAACAACTCGAGGCTGCCTTTGACATCTTTCCCCTTCCAATGGCGGAGTTTTTCTCCGCGGTAATCCTCCTCCGACAATTTCCGGCGTTGGATCATGGTGCCCATCGCGCCGTCGAGGACGACGATGCGTTCGCGCAGCAGAGCTTCCAGCGGATGAACCTTGTCCGGCATGCTGGCGAGAACTAAGCGGTGTTTATGCCAACTTCAAGGAACAAATCTACATATCATGATACGTAGATGTGTCTTGGGCGATCGCCCTGTTCCATAACGGACTTTTCAATCGCAACATCGACATCTACATCTGAATCGTGCTGGCGTTCTATCGTGCGCTCTTCGATTGGATTGCGCGGCTCGAATTTGTTCGGCTTTTCAAGATTTTGAATCGCGATCAGCGGAACACGTTCGTGGCTTGCTTTCTCGGTTGGGCCCTCGACGCGCTCGATTTTTTTCTGGTCACGTTCGTGCTCGTTCCGATCG
>DASTJU010000092.1:0-2452 GCA_035716295.1 Chthoniobacterales bacterium
CGTTTGGCATTCTTGGCCGAGAGCAAGTGGCGCCGGGAAGCTTGGGAACGCAAAACTTTGCCGGTGCCAGTGATTTTAAACCGTTTCGCGACCGCTTTGCGTGTCTTGCTGCGAGAGATTGACTTCGGCATGAGGCGCGAAAGATAGCGTCGAATGTCCATGTCACAACTTCTTTCGAATCAATGTTGGACGTTGAGTGCGGGCGTTTGCTGGCAGATTGTTAGCCATGGAGGACACGCCAACTCAAAAGCCGCGCGTTGTGATTATCGGCGCCGGTTTTGGCGGACTCGAGGCGGCCAAGAAGCTTTCTGGTCAAGCCGTCCGCGTCACGGTGGTCGACCGGACAAATTATCATTTATTTCAACCGCTGCTTTATCAAGTCGCGACGGCGGCGCTTTCCCCGGCCGACATCGCCGCTCCGGTGCGCGCGGTCTTGAGCAAATGCAAAAACATGGAAGTGATCCTCGCCGAAGTGCAATCGATCGACGTAAACGCGAAGAAAGTGAAGATGGTCGATAGCGAGCTTGATTACGATTATCTCATCCTCGCGACCGGCGCTCGCCATTCTTATTTCGCACATCCGGAATGGGAGAGGCTCGCGCCTGGCCTGAAAAGTTTGGAAGACGCGGTGGAAATTCGGCGGCGCATTTTGCTGGCGTTCGAATACGCCGAAAAAATTTCCGACGAAGCTGCGCGTAAAGCAGCGATGACCTTTGTAATTATTGGAGGAGGGCCGACTGGCGTCGAAATGGCGGGCGCGATCGCCGAAATCGCGCGCTACACGCTCGCGAAAGATTTCCGCCACATCGACCCGTCTCAAGCACGGGTGATTCTGATCGAGGGCGAGCCACGCGTCCTCCCTGCTTTCCCGGAGGATTTGCAGATCAGCGCGATGAAACAGCTTGTCGATCTTGGCGTGGAAGTTCGGACTGGCACTCACGCCACCAATCTTTCAGAGCAAGGTCTGCAAATCGGCGACGAATTCATTCCCTGTCGCGTCAAGATCTGGGCGGCTGGGAACAACGCCTCCTCTGTCGGCCGTTCCCTCGGCGTGCCCGTCGATCGCGTCGGTCGGGTCATCGTAAATAAAGATCTGACCATTCCCGATCATCCGGAAGTTCAAGTGATCGGCGATCTGGCGAATTTCTCGCATCAAACCGGCGAGCCGTTGCCAGGAGTTTCGCCGGTTGCAATGCAACAAGGACGCCACGCGGCGCGGAATATTCTGGCGATGATCGACGATCGAAAACCGCAACCGTTTTGGTATTTCGACAAAGGCAGCATGGCGACGATCGGGCGCAACAAAGCAGTCGCGGATCTTAGATTGATTCATCTCAGCGGAATTCCAGCCTGGCTGGCGTGGTTATTTGTCCACCTAATTTTCCTGGTCGGCTTTCGCAATCGCCTGGCCGTGCTTTTTCAATGGGCCTGGGCTTACTTGAGCTTCAATAAAGGCGCTCGCCTGATTACGCGAAACTTTCAGTCGGAACAACGCCCGCCCGCGTAACGAATGTCCTTCCGCATCGCAGTTGTCGGTTCGGGAGCGATCGGGACGTACTACGGCGCAAAACTCGCGCACGCTGGAAGCGATGTGCACTTTTTGATGCGCGGCGATCTTGGCGACGTGCGGCGGGACGGCATTTTCGTTCGCGGTGAAGGCGAAGATTTCCAGGTCGCGAAAATTAATTGTTACAATTCGACCAAAGAGATCGGAGCGTGCGATCTGGCGATCATCGCGGTCAAGGCAACGTCAAACGCAGATCTGGTCGATCTTGTCCCGCCGCTGCTGCACGAACGAACGATGTTACTGACTTTGCAGAACGGTTTGGGTAATGACGAATTTCTGGCCGAACATTTTGGCGCCGAGCGCGTGCTTGGCGGACTCTGCTTCATCGCCCTGCATCGAATCTCGAGCAAAGAGATCGAGCGTTACGCCTACGGTCACATTGTCTTGGGCGAATCCGGGCGCGCCTCGCAACCGCGGACCCGTGAGGTCGCCGTTGAATTTAATCGCGCCGGCGTGCAATGCACCATTACTGACGATCTCGCGCTCGAACGCTGGCGAAAATTGATGTGGAACATCCCATTTAATGGCTTGTCGATCGTAGCGGGCGGAATCGACACCGCGGCAATCATTGGCGACAAAAATTTGCGCCAAGCGGCGCTTGCGTTGATGGACGAAGTGATTATCGCTGCCAACAAGTGCGGCCACATCCTGCCGAGTGATGCCTGGCGCGAAAACATGGAGCGCAGTGAAAAGATGGGCCCCTACAAACCTTCGACGCTGCTCGATTGGGAGGCAGGTCGTCCACTGGAGATCGAGCCGATTTGGGGTGAGCCGTCGCGTCGTGCGGTCGCTGCGGGCGGACAGATGCCCAGAACGGAAATGATTTACGCGCTGCTAAAGCAACTCGATATGGCGCGCCGGTCGCGATGAAACGCCAGGTTTACG
>DASTJU010000093.1:0-5030 GCA_035716295.1 Chthoniobacterales bacterium
CCAATGATATCGCGCGCGCTCAAGTTGTCCTCGACGTAAAGCCGCAAGATCTCGTCCAGTGTTTCGTAGGGCGGGAGCGTGTCCTGGTCTTTTTGGTCCGGTTTCAATTCCGCGCTCGGCGGCTTTTCGATTGTCGATCCCGGAATAATTTCTCGCTCGCGATTTATCCAGCGGGCGAGTTCGTAAATCATTGTCTTCGGCACATCACTGATCACGGCAAGACCGCCGGCCATGTCGCCGTAAATCGTGCAATAACCGACCGAGAGTTCACTTTTGTTTCCGGTCGACAACACCAGATGCCCAAATTTGTTGGAGAGCGCCATCAGCGTCATCGCACGCAAGCGCGGCTGCATGTTTTCTTCGGTCTCGTTCTCCGGCAGTCCGGAAAAGATTTCCTTAAACTGGCCTTTGAAGACAGCAAACGGCTCCGCGATTGGAATGTGCAACAATTTGATCCCGAGATTTTCCGCCACCTTCTTCGCATCATCGATACTGCCGCGCGACGAGTAATGGCTCGGCATTGAGACGCCGACTACGTTTTCAGCTCCGAGAGCTTCAACGGCGATCACGGCGACCACCGCGGAATCGATTCCGCCGCTCAAACCGAGCACGGCCGATTTGAAATTACATTTCCGCAGATAATCACGCAGGCCCAGTGATAACGCGGGAAAAAGTTGTGCGGGCGTCGATTCTTCGCGGAATTCCACCGCGGCAGTTGATCCTGTGTCCACGATTTGCTCGTGCTCGCGAAAAGCGGGCAGTTGCGCGATCAAACCGCCGGACGCATTCACGGCGATGGAGTTTCCGTCGAAAATGAGCTGGTCGTTGCCGCCGACGGCGTTGCAGTAAAAGATGGGTCGTTTGTAAGTGCGCGCGAGCGTCGCCACCATTTCGTAGCGGATCGCCGGCTTATGCAACGTGAACGGCGACGCGCTCAGATTGAGAATCACGTCCGCGCCCTGTTCGATCAGGCTCCGGGTCGGTTCGCAATCGTAAAGCGGTCGGGGCAGATAATGTTCGGTCCAAATATCCTCGCAAATGGTGACACCGATTTTTTTTCCATTCAGATCGAAAGGCTCGACGTTGGCCGCGGGTTGAAAGTAGCGGTCCTCATCGAAAACATCATAAGTCGGCAAAAGCGATTTGTGTGCTTTGCGAATCGGCTCTCCGCGCACGAGCAGCGCGGCCGCGTTATGAAACGGCCGGCCGCGGCCTTCGTTCCGATCGACAAAGCCAACCAGCAACGCTGCTTTGCCGATACGACGATGAAGTTCTTCCAAAATCTCGAGCGTTTCCGGAACAAAGCGCGATTTGAAGACAAGGTCCTGTGGCGGATACCCGGTGATGGCGAGTTCGGGCGTAACAATGAGTTCAGCCCCGGCCGCGGCCAATCGTTCGTAAGATTGGGCGATTTTCTCAAAATTGCCCCGCAAGTCGCCCACGGTGGGATTGAGCTGGGCGAAGCCGACTTTCACGTAGGCAAACTATGCGCACGCAAGCCAGCAGCAATCGTCTTTTGTACTACCTCGACGGATCGATCACTGCGCGGTGCTTGTAGCCTTTGTTCAAGGCGTCGTCAGCACCTTCCACGAAGACTTTCGCCCACTCCACGAGCGACGCGGCAAGAAAACCGGCGAAGGCGCAGATGAGGACTTTCTGGAAGAAGGTGGCGTGCACGCCTTTTTGAAAGCAGCAGAGGTGCCAGAAAGGCGACTCTTTATAAATCGCCGCATCATTTTTTGCCTCGGGCACGGGAGTTGCAGAATTTCCGGTCATGGCTGACGCCACCGAGCCTAAACTGAAGGAAGTCGATCCTGATAATTTATCACGCTTGCTCGAGCTGGAGCTGATCCAAAAGCGTGCGACCTGGAAACAAGCGGGCGAACGCTATCGGGCGGTTCGCGCGGCCGGGTTCGTTTTTCTGTTTCTTTTGATCGTGGGCTGCCTGGTCGGCGGCTACTTCGCTTTCATGCGGGTGAACGAGACTCGACCAAAACAGCCGAGCGCCGCTACCGATTCCGTTCCAGATCGCTGATGTCGATCTTGCGCGGTAGAATTATTTATTTCGGAGCGGTCGTAGCTTCAGGACCGCCGCCACTCTTTGCTCGAGCCAGCTTCGTCCCGGCGTTCCGATCGGCGATAACGAAGGTGTTGTTCTCTCCCAATTTCGACCACGGTCCGTGCGGCACGTCTTTGAACTCAACGAACTGCCAATCGGTCACGTCAGTTTCATTTAAACCAAGATAATCGCGCACGGCCGGAGAAACATCGAGGCCGGCGCCCTTGTTCAGGTTTGGCTTCGGGCGTTCGTTGCCAAAAACGTATTGCCAGTGGTCGGTCCGAAACGGTCCGGCGTCTTCCCATTGCGCGTAGGCGACCTTGTTTCCCTTGCGGATCGCGATCCAGCGATCTTTGCAAACGGAGACACCTGGCCCTTGATAGGCGTGCTTAAACCACGGCACCACCCGCGACGCCTCGGGCCTGTGGCCGGTCGCGGCTTTGTCGTTGTAAGGTAACGCGCAGTAAAATGGGTTCTGCCGCGGCGTGAATTTCACTGGCGTGTAATCCTGTCGGCGCGCGGGGTTGGGATCGTCAAAACCACCGTAGCTTTTCGACCAATCTTTGTCCCACGAGCTGGCGCGGTTCGGCACCGGGTTATTTTCGGTCGGTTTTTCACCGATCCAAAACACGGTCGTCACAATCTGGCGTTTCCAGGGGAAGCCTTCGCCCGGCGAAGGGGGTGCCGATCTCAGATGGCTCGGTGCGAACGCCAGCGATCCAATGCCGACACGTGATTCCTCCGACTTCTTCTCAGACTTCTTGCTCAAGTTCACCTTCGTCGGCTCCGCCTTCGTCACCGCCCCGTGAGCGAAGAGCGACATCACTGACGAGAGCAAAGCGGCGATTGTGTGTGTGATTCCCGGTTTCATACGATCCCATGCCAGCGCGAACACGCGGCAGAGATTTAGACGTTAACCCTCCCTAAGAAATTCGAATCAAATCGCGCTTTTTGCGCGTTAAAAAGTTACTCGAGGAATTTGCCGGGATTCAAGATCCCGTTCGGATCGAGGACGTCTTTGAGTTTGCGATGGAGCTCGCGGACGGGCTCGCTGGTCGCGTCTGGCCACCAGCGTTTTTTGGCGAGGCCGATACCGTGTTCGCCGGTAATAACACCGCCCCAGGCCAGCACTTGCGCAAATAAATCATCCAGCGCGCTCTCCACTTTTTCGCGCACAGCCGCATCCCGGTTAAAACGGTCCGCCATGATGTTGATGTGAATGTTGCCGTCGCCGGCGTGCCCGAAACAGGCGATTGGAAATCCGTACTTCGCGTGCAAGCGCTCCGCGAATTCGACCAGATCGACAATGCGACCGCGCGGCACGACCACGTCCTCATTTAATTTGGTCAGCCCGGTCGCGCGGAGCGAATTGCTGAATTGCCGGCGCAACGCCCAAAGTCTCTCGCAATTTTCTTCGCCGGTCGCCATTTCCAGTGCATTTGGCTTTTTATCGGCGAGTAATTGGCGAATCGCTTCCGCCTCGCTGCGCACACTTTCCTCCTGTCCGTCAAGGTCGACCAGCAGATGCGCATTGCCGAGTGGGACGATCGCTTTGCCCAGATCTTTTCGCGCGGCTTCGAGAGTAAAGCTGTCGGCAATCTCGAGCGATGCCGGCAAAAAACCGTTCCCGAAAATTTCCTGCACTGCGGCTGCTGTTTGCGACATCGTGGCAAAGGCAGCGGACAAGGTTGCGCGCGCCGGCGGAAGCGGCAGCAACCGCAGCGTGATTTCAGTAACAACGCCGAGCATTCCTTCCGAACCAACAAAAAGACCAACCAAGTCGAATCCCGTCTTATTTTTGTGGACGCGTCCGCCGGTCCGCAGGACATCCCCGTTCGCGAGCACAACTTCGAGACCAGTTACGTAATTGCGCGTCACGCCGTATTTCAAACAGCGCGGTCCGCCCGCGTTGGTCGCGATGTTTCCGCCAATGCTGCAATCTTTCATGCTCGCGGGATCCGGCGGGTAAAATAACTTCTGGGCGCGGGCGGCGGCTTTCAGGTCGGCCGTGATCACGCCCGGCTCAACGATCGCAATCGCATCGGCAAAGTTAATCTCTTTGATCCGATTCATCCGCATCAGCGAAAGGGCGATGCCTTTTTTCGTCGGAACGCAGCCGCCGACGTAACCGAATCCAGCGCCTCGAGCAGTTACCGGAATTTTTTTCTGCGACGCAAATTTTAGCAGCTTCGACACGTCCGATGTCGATCTTGCGAAGACGACAGCTTCCGGCGCTTCGGCCGCGAACCATTTGTCGCCGCTGTGGGTCGCGAGAGTTTCGTCATCGTCGGCGATTGGGTCGCTGCCTAGCAATTGCCGCAGTTCGTCGCCCAATGACATCTAATTAATTTGGACGATTCGGTAATGTCGGGATTTTTCGCTGTGCCGTTTGAGCAACCGGCGCGCATCCGGAGGAATCACCGGTTGCTCATAATCTTTGCCCGCAAAAACTTTCACGGCGTCGAGCGTTTCGAAGCGTAGCAGCGTGATAAATTCCATCTCATCGTTCTCCGCCTCGCGGATGAATATTTCCGCGCCGTTGTAGCCAGGAATCGCGCGCTTTGCGATTTCTAGCAAAACTTCTTCGCGCAAAAGCGTTTCGTATTTCTCGGCATTCTCGCGTGTCGTCCAGCCATGCCAAATGCGCGCGATCACATTTTACATCCCTATGATTTGGTAGCCGCCGTCCACGTAGATCACCTGACCGGTGATCGCGGCTGCGCCGTCGCTGGCCAGAAAGACACCGGTCGCGCCCAGCTCGGCTGGATCGCAACTGCGCTTCAATGGCGCGCGTTCCTGATAATGTTTCAACATCTGAGAGAATCCACTAATGCCGCGTGCGGCCAGCGTTTGCACTGGGCCGGCCGAAATGCAATTCACGCGGATCTTCTTTGGACCTAAATCGTAAGCGAGGTATCGAGTGGACGCCTCGAGACTGGCTTTTGCCACGCCCATGACGTTGTAGTGCGGC
>DASTJU010000094.1:0-7645 GCA_035716295.1 Chthoniobacterales bacterium
TGCCGATCGAGTCGGTGTAGCCTTCGATTGTAAAGCTCGCCCTCGGGTTGCGTTTCAAAAGATCGACAAGCTTGTGCAAAATATCGCCGGGTTGTAAGTCAGCGCTGTCGAAGGTAAAAAGTTGATCCTCCGGCATTCGAATCTTCGTTCCCGAACCAAGCGGACCTTTTTGGGAGAGCAACTGGTCGAGATCGCTAAATCCCGGCGCGCCTTTTTTATTCGGGCCGGCGCTGTCACCGGGAAGCTTACTTGTGAAAGTATTCGGCCGTTTGATGATCGTGCTCGTGGCCAACTCGGTTCCACTGAGCGCGGGCTGCGGCCGGCCGGAGACTGAGCTGTCATTCAAGACCGATTGCTCGTGAGTCGCGTTCGGATTTGTGGAAAGAGTTTGCGCCGTGGTCCGTTCGATCTCGTTCATCACCGACGCCACGTCTGCCTGGTCGACTTTTGGTTTGTCCGGCAAAACGTTGCTCATGTCGTCGGGCATCGCGGTCGTGGCCTGAATTTCCTGCAAAAGTTTGTCGAACGATTTTTTTTCGTCCGGCTGCTGCTCCTTCGTATCGTCGGGATTTGGTTTCGAAGCCGGATTTATTTGATCGCCACTCGCTTTGTCGATCTGAGCCATGTCGACGTTTTTGACCCGAAACGTCATTGGCTGTTGTAAATCGCTAAAGACCGCCTCGGCCGACTGAAATCGTGTCCGATAAAAGTAAATACAAAGCGTGATGTGCAGGCAGAGCGAAATGATCAGGCCGAACCAAATCCAGCTCCGTTCCGGGCTGCCGGTTAAAAGGGCTTCATGCTCGATCTCGTCGATGTCGTCGAAATCGGAAATTCTGGTGGTTACGCTTTTCATCGCCCTAGTTAAACACCGTTAGCACCGGATGGTTGTCAATCTACTGATCACTTTGACACCGCACTTGCTCCGCGTGTTCGTTCAATGAACGCACGGGTCGCTTTGCGAATTTCCTCGGCCACACGCGCTTCGGGCGAAACAAACTTCGGGGTGAACCACGGAAATAGTCCGATCAAATCGTGGGTGACCAGAATCTGGCCATCACACTGCTCGCCCGAACCGATCCCAATCGTCGGAATCGCAATCGCGTTTGTAATCTGTCTCGCAATCTCTGGCACGACAATCTCGAGCACGACCGAGAACGCGCCCGCCTTTTCCACTGCCCTCGCGTCGGCAATTAGCGCCTCGGCCTCCGGTTGAGTTTTACCTTTAACTTTGTAACCACCCTGTTCGCGCACGTGTTGCGGCAACATTCCGATGTGAGCCATGTACGGAATTTCGGCATCAGTTATCGCTTCGATGTGCGCAACATGACTGACGCCGCCCTCCAGTTTCACCGCTTGCGCACCGGCACCGATAAATTGCCTGGCCGTCGCAACAGCTTGGGACGGCGTTTCGAAAGTGTGGATCGGCATATCGCCGACCACCAACGCGGATTTAACCCCGCGCGCGACGGCCCGAGTGTGGTGCAACATTTCTTCCAGCGTCACGCTCGTCGTGTCTTCATAACCGAGCACGACCATGCCTAACGAATCGCCGACCAGAATGACGTCGATGCCGCTTTCATCGAGCAGCCGCGCCGTTGGATAATCGTAAGCGGTCAAGGCAGTGACTTTTTCACCGCGCTTCTTCATCTCACGATATTTCTCGGCCAGATTCGTCATTACCATTTCTCCGCGAAGGACATCACTTTAGTCGAATCTTTGATCTGCGCGAGCAGCTCCCGCGCGGTTTTCATTTGCTCAGATAAAAGCAAGTCCGGTCGAATATCAGCCAGCGGTTGAAGAACGAACTTACGCAAATGCATCCGCGGATGCGGCAACTGCAAACGCTCGTTCTTAACACTCAAGTCACCAGCATAAAGAAGGTCGATGTCGATTTTGCGTGAAACGTTTCTGGCGTGATCACGTTCTCGTCCGAGCGATTCTTCGACGCGAACGAGCTGCTCGAGCAATTCGCTTGGATCACCGTCGTATTCAATCTCCACTACAGCGTTGAGAAATTTTCCCGCGCCAGGCTCGCAATCTACCGGCTCAGTTTCATAAACCGGCGAAGTCAGCACCGGCGGTTTAACACTGGCAAGATCGACCAGTGCCTGTCGCGCCGCGCGCAAATTGGCCAGCCGATCTCCCAAATTGGAACCCAGCGCGATGCCGGTCCTCATTTCGCCGACGCGATCCCGAGCACATCCTGCATCGAGTAAAGCCCGGCCGGTTTTCCCACAACCCAGTTCGCTGCGCGCAACGCACCACGCGCGAAAATTTCGCGGCTGCCCGCGCGATGGGTTAACTCGAGCCGTTCGCCCGGTCCGACAAAACTGACCGTGTGCTCACCGACAACGTCGCCTTCGCGAACCGATTCAATCGGAATTTCGATCTTCAGCGCCTGCTTCAAAATTTCGCCCAGCGTCTTCGCTGTCCCGCTGGGCGCATCTTTTTTCATCTTGTGATGCGTCTCAACAATTTGCGGCGCGGACTCGGAGCCGAGGATTTCCGCGGCGCGACGGGTCAGAGCAAACAGCGCGTTTACTCCGACACTAAAGTTTGAGGCGAAAACAATCGGTAATGAGCCGGCCGTTTTCTCAATGACCTGGCGCTGCTCCGCCGAGTGTCCGGTCGTTCCGATGACCAGCGCCTTCCGGTGTTGCAAAGCCGCCCGACAGATCTCTTCGATCGCGCCGGCGTGGCTAAAATCAATCGCCACGTCGCAATCCTTGACGGCGGGATCGATCGCATCGCCCAGATCGCATTGCGCGACGATGTCGATCTTCGGGTCGTCCTTGGACAGATCGATAATCGTCTGACCCATTCGACCGCGCGCCCCGATCAGCGCCACCCGCACCGGCGTTTTCATTTTGTCTTCTCGAATGCTTCGAGCGTTTTGCGCAGACGCGCCTGATTCGCTTCCGACATTTCGCAAAGTGGCAGACGAACTTCCGCTGACATCACGCCGCGCCAAGCGAGCGCGGTTTTCGCCGGCACCGGATTCGGTTCGATGAACAAATCTTTGAACAAGGGGGACATTTTGCGATGCAAACTCTCGGCCGATTTGTAATCGCCCGATTCGCACGCACGAACCAGCGCGCAGACTTCAGCCGGAAACAAATTCGAGGCCACGCTCACAATCCCAACCGCACCGACGGCCATGAACGGCAAAATCAACGAATCGTCGCCACTCATGATCGTAAATTCTTTCGGTAAACGCCGGCGCAATTCACCCACCCGTTCGACACTGCCGCTGGCCTCTTTGATCGAAACGATATTGCGACAGGTTTCCGCCAGCCGAACGACCGTGTCCGCGGAGATATCGACCGAACAGCGTCCCGGAATGTTATAGAGCATGATGGGCAGCGACGTTGCCTCCGCGATCGCCTTGAAGTGTCGGAACAATCCTTCCTGGCTCGGTTTGTTGTAGTAAGGCGCGACCAGCAGTGCGCCATCGGCGCCGGCTTTCTCAGCGAATTTCGTTCCCTCAATAGAATCTCGCGTGGAATTCGTGCCCGCACCGACAATAACCTGGCAGCGCCCGTTCGAGATCTTTATCGCGCGTTGGACGACTTCGTGTTTTTCATCGTGCGTTAACGTCGGGGATTCGCCGGTTGTTCCGACGGCGACAACTCCCGTGATCCCCGCCGCGATCTGCGCTTCGACTAATTTTTCGAACGCCGCAAAATCGACATCTCCGTTGCGAAACGGTGTCACTACTGCCGTGAAAGTGCCGCGAAACATTTGTTAACGATTAAAGTTCCATCGTCCCTTCGAAGGCAAACTCAGCCGGACCCGTGAGCGTGACGTTCGTAAATTGATCCCCCGCCCTCTTAAAACCGACGCTGAGCTCGCTGCCGCTGCGAACCGTGACACTGATTGGCCCATCCAGCTTTTCCGTCGCTGCAAAAATCAGGGCGCTGGCAACGACACCCGTTCCGCACGCGAGCGTTTCGTCTTCCACGCCGCGCTCGTACGTTCGTAGCAGAATTTTCTGCGCGCCGGCTTTCTCGATAAAATTCACGTTCGCACCTGCCGGCGAAAACATTTTGTGACGCCGAATCGCTTCGCCTCTCCGGCGAACATCGACATCGTCGACCTTGGAAACGGGCACAACTACGTGCGGCACACCGCTATTGATGAAATGCGCGCGTTCTTTCTCACCATTCGCGACGAGCTCGATCTCAAGCCGTAGATCTTTCGGGTCGGTCATTTGCAGCGTAACCAGATCGCCGCGCAATTCTCCTCGAATCAGGCCGGCCGGTGTTTGAAATGAGATTTTTGCCGGCGCGCCCGCAATTTTGTTCGCAAACCTGGCGAAACAACGCGCGCCGTTTCCGCACATCTCCGCTTCGCCCCCGTCGCGATTGTAATAGCGCATCCGGAAATCAGCGCCATTAGAGCCCTTTTCGAGCAAGAGGATCCCGTCCGCGCCGATGCCGCGATGACGATCGCAGATCCGGACAACTTGTTCGGGCTGCAAACGCACTTCGCCCGCGCGATTGTCGATCATGACGAAATCATTTCCCGCGCCGTTCATCTTGGTGAAACGCAGCATAATCTCGATCTAATGTAGCGGCGGCTGTCTTAATGACAACGTTGCCCAGGAGCAAATTTGTCGTTTAGTTGTCGGCCATGCGGAAGCTGATCTGGATCGTCTGGGTTGCGGCTATTGCGCAGGCCGCACCCGCCGCCGGCCTCAACAACTTGGTCCTGGAGCAAATGGGGAAAATGCCGAGTGGCGGCAAGTATTCCGTCTCGCACTTCGCCAAGATCAAATTGCAATCGGCCGCCCATTTTGAATCCGGGAAATTCTTTGTCATTCCGACGAAGCCGTATGTGAGTTTCTGTTCGGGCGCAACCTACCTCGTCTTCATTAAGACACTTGAAGAGCTGCGCGATCGCGGACAACTCCAGCTCGATTATGCAACGCTAAATCAATTGATCATTCGCGATCAGCACGATGGCGAAGGGATTTGGGGCCGCTGGAATGCGAACGGCCCCGGAACCGCACGATTGTTTCATGAGCTGGGCCTTGGCCGCAACTTCACCGATTTTTCACAAGCGCAGCCTGGCGATTTCATGAAAATCTTTTGGAACAAGAACGTTGGTAAGAGCGAAAGCGGACACTCGGTGATTTTTCTTGGAACGACGAATCATTCTGACGGCGAATACGTCCGCTTCTGGTCGAGCAATACCGGAATGGGCTACGGCGAAAAGGAAGTTCCGCGCAGCAAGATCGCGAATGCGATTTTCTCACGTCTCGAAACCCCGGCCAATCTCACGCGCGTTCACGACATTCCGCTCGTCGATGCTTATCTGGCCTCGCTTCTGCGCAAGAAATCGAACTTCGCCGAAGCGACGAAGAAGTGCGGCATTTAGTGAATCGCCTTCGCCAAATCGCGCGCGAAGACTCCAACCTTCTCAACCATCTCCGGCTTGTCGCCGTGCTTCGCGATAAGATCGACAATCGCGCTGCCGACCACGACTGCGTCCGCGTGTTGCGCCACGTCGCGGGCTTGCTCCGGATTTGAAATTCCAAATCCGACCGCGATCGGCAAATCCGAAACCTTTCTCAGCTCCGCAATCTTCTCCGGCAAGGATGTAGAGACCGAATCGCGGGCGCCAGTCACACCTTCACGCGAAACGTAATAAAGAAATCCTTTCGCGTTTTTCGCGATTTTCTTCATTCGATCAGCGGGAGTTGTCGGCGCGATTAGGCGAATGTGAACGACATTGCCCGAGCTAAGATCGACATCCTCTTCAGGCGGCAGATCTAGAATGAGCAATCCATCGACACCTGAGCTTTCAGCTTCGGAATGAAATTTGTCGGCACCAAACTGAAAAATCGGATTGAGATAGCTGTAGAGAACGATTGGAACTTGCGATTTGCGGCGGATGTCGCGAACACAATCGAAAACGCCGCGAATCGTGGTGCCGGCGGTAAGCGCGCGTTGCGCCGCCAGCTGATTCACAATTCCGTCGGCAACCGGATCGGAGAAAGGCAAACCAAGCTCAAGCAGATCGGCCCCGGATTTTTCGAGCGCCAACCCCAGCTCGGCTGTCTTTTCTAAATTCGGATCTCCCGCGCAAATGTAGGGAATAAACCCTTTTCGCTTTTGCGAACGCAGACGGGCGAAGCAGTCATTGATCCGGTTGTGCATCAAACCAGATGATCTGATAGAATTACGGTTGAGTCGAATGGACGAAAAAACGCTGACGATCAACGAGATTTACCAGTCGATCCAGGGTGAGAGCACCTGGGCGGGCGAGCGCTGTGTCTTTGTCCGGCTGACCTTCTGCGATTTGCGCTGCAATTATTGTGACACCGAATACGCGTTTTACGAAGGCAAGAAGATGTCGCTGGGCGAAATTGCCGATCGAGTCGAAGAACTTCACTGTCCTCTGGTCGAGGTCACAGGCGGCGAACCGCTCCTGCAAAAGAACGTCCTCCCGTTGATGTCGATCTTGTGCGACGCAGGCCACACTGTTTTGCTCGAGACCAGCGGCGCGCACGACATTTCGCAGGTCGATTCGCGCGTTCATCGGATCATGGACCTAAAAACTCCGGGCAGCGGCGAAGTAGAGAAAAATCTCTGGTCGAACATCGATCATCTGACAAAGCGCGATGAAGTGAAGTTTGTGATGGGGTCGCGCGAGGACTACGAATGGTCGTGCGACAAAGTTCGCAAGCTTGATCTAACGAAGCGCTGCCGCGCCATTTTGTTTTCACCGATCTTCGGCCGGATCGATCCGCGCCAGATCGTCGAATGGATCTTAGCCGATAAACTTGACGTCCGGTTTCAGCTCCAGATGCATAAGTTCATCTGGACCCCGACCCAGCGCGGGGTTTAGCGATGCCGCGAGAACCAAAGCTTTGGATTGTGATTTCGCGGCCGGATCGCTTGCCGAACGCGCTGGTGGCGGCGGACGCGTTGCGTGAACGATTCCCAGGCGGGATTCATTTGCTGCGCGAAGAATCGAAGTGGTGGGAGAACGCGAACTGGCAGGAGTTTGTCCGTGACTTCGCTGAAGTCCACGCGTTCCCGAAAGTCAAAACGTGTCGAGGATTGAAAGATTTGCCGCGGCTTTATCGCGAAAACGTAGATCGACAGCGGGGAGTCGGCGCGTTGCCGATCGATCCCGACAACGACGTTTTGCTTTGCCTGGCCGGTCTGCTCGGGTTGGGCAACGCTGCGCTCTCCGCCCATCCCGATGTTTTCAAAATCCTGTCCGCTTCGCAAAAAGCTTTCGGCGAATTAACCCGACACGGCGACCGCACCCGATTTCGATTTACGACTTCGGGATGGTTACAAAATCGCGTGGTCGAGCCATTGGCCGGCGTGGAGCGGACAATCCATTACAAACCGCGGATCAATCCGGGCGGCGACGGCGTGCGGCTGCGCCGTTTACAAAAAAATCCGGAAGAACTTTTCGATGTCATCGTCTTCATGAGCAACAGCGGCGGAGAATTGCCAGCGCAAGCGGAGGACCAAGTTATTCCCTCGCGTTTTCCGAGCATCGCCGAGCTGCGTGACTTCTCTGCGAAATTCGATCAGTCGCGAAAACTTGATTGTCGCGTGATTTTTTTCGGGACGCCTTTTCTTTTGGTGAAAAATCTGGCGCCAGAAGTTTACATCGAACG
>DASTJU010000095.1:0-2460 GCA_035716295.1 Chthoniobacterales bacterium
CCCACACCGCGGCCAACACCATCGCCGTCACCAACATCAACGCCCTCGCCGACACCGACACCATTGCGATCCTCGATGCCGTCGCCCGTTGAACAACCAGCCAAGAAAGATTTACGTCTCGATGACGTCGTTGAAGGGCGAGTCCACGAGTCCCTCCAGTTAGGCACTCCGCCTTCCTCATTACCAAGTCGCGTTGAAACAGCGCCGCGGCCGTCGCCATCGTCGGCAATTGCGCGGACCGCACCGCCAGCCTCCAGTCCACCGGGGATCGATCCGGCCCAAAAGCATCGGATGATTGAAGAACTGAGAAAAGAGACAGAGTCCGTTCTTGCTCAAGTGCGCGACGCGACTGGAAATTTTCGCAACGCCGATCGGCTCGAAGTCATTCAAAATTTGCCCGGACCCGCTTCAGCCAGCGTCACCGTCCTCGGAGCTCGAGCACAGGATTTTCGAATGAAGGTGGGACAAGAAGTAGTGGATTACGAATGCCTGGCCGAAATCGAAGCGGTCGAAGCGCTTGTTCTGGTCGATCAAATCACGCGCGACATCGCGGCCAAGGACACGCCCACTGCGCGCAAGAAATTATCGGCCTTTCTCAAGCGCTATCATGAACCGACAGCTGATAATCAGAAACCGCTATCCCGTTATCTGAATTCCGTATTGTCGTTGTGCAATCGATTAAAGGACGAGGCCGAGCCGCATTTGCGGCAAGCCCAATCGCTCGCCGCAGCCGGGAAAAAAAGCGAAGCACTCCGAGAGCATCAGGAGATTTATCGGATATACCCAAATCCCCTTACCGCGGAAAAGATCCGGCGACTCGAAAGCCAACCACGCTAGTCGGGGAACCGAATATTTTCGACAATCGTTGAAATGGCGAGAATGTCATTACCGATGTATGAGCATCGAAGTCATCCGCTGCTGAGCCGCGCGAAATTTGCGCGACGCGTCGTCGGTCATCTCCTGCTCGCAGTTGTTTTGATCGGTGTCGCTCTCGGCATGGGTGTGGCTGGATATCACTACATTGGAGGCTTGAGTTGGATCGACTCGCTTCTGAACGCTTCGATGATCTTGGGCGGCATGGGTCCGGTCGATCCGCTGCATTCGACCACGGCGAAGCTCTTCGCTTCCTTTTACGCGTTATTTTCGGGGCTGGCGTTTGTCGGCATTGCGTCGCTCATGATTGCTCCGTTCGCCCACCGGCTGCTGCATCGGTTTCACATCGAAGCAAAATAGCGAAATTGCGCGCGCAACTGCCGGAAGGTTCGTCGGTTCAATGGGTTGACGTGAAAGATTTCGCTGGCGTTTATAATCGTTCGGCTTTCAATTGTCTGCCGATGAACCGTCTGGTCGCGCTTGGGATGCTGGGCCTGGCAACCCTCTGTTCGACACAACGACTAAGCATCGCGAGCGACTTCGATCCGATCTTCGGCTTTTATCGGCCGGAGCTTTTTGCCAATTACGATTCCTCGGACTTGGTTCGAAATCTTCCGATTCGCGAATTTTTGGATGGCCGGCTACCAGGGTCGACTGCCTTAGGTCGCATGGGAACAGCGCCGGTCGCGGATTTTCCGACGGCACTCGCGGACGCCGAGCCGCGGCATAAGGGAAACTCCGGTTCGAGGCCAGTAAGAGATCCGAAGGATGGAAAAGATTATTCATCGGCTGAATCACTGGCCGCGGAAAAAGCGTCGCTCGTTTGGACCGGCGGCGAGATCGGTTTTTACTACGGGCACTCGAGCGGTAGATTCGGCGGCGATGAGTTTGGCAGCTACATCACTGGCGGTGTCGGCAACGAGCATATGCAAATCAACGTCGGCGCATCCTATCAGGAATTTAACGGCCACGTTCCGCGCTGGCGTCCTTGAAGGCCGAGCGAACTGACGATTCGGCAGAGCGCTTCGATCTTTCGTCTCAAGCTGCCGCTCCAATACTTTCGCGCGACACTCGCGAATTAGTTTGTCCAATCTGCGGCGCAATTGCAGTGCAGGAGAAATGCAAAGTGATTTGCCGCAGCGAAAAGTGTCGCGGCCGCGTGGTGATGAGCTGCTCGGAGTTTTAGGGGCAAGCAAACGGCTCCATCAACAGTTCGGACATCTCTCTCGTTCAGTCGCAATCAGGCTCTGCGCTTCCGACCTCGCCATCAACTGCTCCGGCTGCTTCGCCAGCTCCGGCAAAAACGAAACCGCGAAAAAATTCTCCAAGCTCCGGACAAAATCGCTGAAACTCGAGCGCGACTAAACATTAATTTTTGTCAGGCGGGATCTCGCATGCTTTGTCAGCCAATGCGCTGAAATAAGCTGGTGCAATTAGCGCTAATCGACCATATGGATGGTCATGAAAAATGTTTCCCGCCGGAATTTTAGCGGTCTTCGTTTCTTAACTTTGAGTTTGAGTATTTTGCTCGCGATCGGCTTCGCGATTGTTGCTTTCTCGGTAAATGTTCAAGCAGCCGGCGGCGTT
>DASTJU010000096.1:0-4665 GCA_035716295.1 Chthoniobacterales bacterium
GCGCGAACCAAACCACTTTGCTGTTGCTTGTCGTTCATTTCGAAAACGTCGGCGCGCGAACAATGACGCTTTCTTTCTCAAGACGTGACTTCAAGGCGCGCGCGAAATCCACCGCGCCGGGCTTATCACCATGTAGACAAATTGTTTCGGCTCGAACATCGACATCCACTCCGTCGACCGATCGAACTTTGCCTTCGCGTAACATTCTAACCACGCGCGCAGCGGCGTCTTCCGGATCGTGTAGCAAAGCGTCTGGGCGCGCGCGCGGAACAAGGGAGCCGTCACTCAAATAATTTCGATCGGCGAAAACTTCATGTGCGATTTGCAGTCCATTGGTTGTTCCCGCTCGAGCTAGCTCGCTGTTTTGCGGCGCAAAGAGAATTAATTTTGCGTCGATTTGAGCAATGGCACGCCCAATTGCATTCGCCAGCTCGCGATCGCGCATCGCCATGTTGTAAAGCGCGCCGTGCGGTTTCACGTGATTTGGACGAACATTTGCCGCCTCGGCGATCGCTTGGAAAATTCCAAGCTGATAGACGACCGCGTCGAAAACTTCATCTGACTTCACCGGCAATTCTTTTCGCCCAAAGTTTTCCCGATCGAACAAACTCGGATGCGCGCCAAGGGCGACTTTGCGATTGCGCGCTGCTTCAATTGACCCGCGCATCGTTTCCGCGTCGCCCGCATGAAAGCCGCAGGCGATGTTTGCCGATGTGACAAGCGCAAGGAGTTCGTCGTCGTGCCCGGCGCCTTCGCCAAGATCGGCGTTAAGATCGACAACCAGGCTCATTTAAAATGAGATTCCAGTCCGCGCCGGAATTGTTCCAGGTTGCGCTCGCGCTCGAGCAAGAGCGCATGCGCATCAGCTATCGAAACTTCGCTGAAGCGAACTCGATCGCCGGGACACAGCTGAGCGGCGACCGGAAGATCGACGGTGATCACGTGCGCGATCTTTGGGTAACCGCCGATGGTTTGGCAATCATTGAGAAGTAGAATCGGGTGGCCGTTTGGAGGGACCTGGACTGTGCCGGGAGCGACCGCTTCGGAAAGAAGATCGACATCCTGGCTTCGTTCGAGACGCGGACCATCCATTCGAATTCCCATTCGATCGGAATCCGGAGACACAAAAAAGCCTTCGTTGTTGAAGAGTTGAAGTGCTGATTCAACGAATCGACCGGAATCCGCGCCGCGAAGGTAACGCAAGATCGGCGCTCGCCGCGCCGTACTCGACCAATCGTGCGCCGGTTTCCAACGGGCAATTCTTTCGCTGCGCAACTTTTCGATCAGGAGTTTTGCGGACGGCGGATTTTCGCCGACCGGAAATTCCTCGCCATCGCGCACGGGCCGACCCTTCACGCCGCCGAATCCAGCTCTCAGATCTCCCGAGCGACTACCGAGCACCACTGGGACATCGATTCCGCCGGAAATCGCGAGCCAGGCGCGGCACCCGCACGCCGGAGAATCGATTGAAAATTCTTCCCCCGCGCGCACCAGGGCCGGATGACCCGCAGCTAAAGATGTTGAACCAATCCGCGCGTCGAAGTGACCGCCACCCCAAACGACGATTCGATCGTGGGCGAATCGCAGCCGCAGACCGCCGAAAGTAATTTCAAGGCCGGCGGCCGATTCTTCGTTGCCGGCGAGTAAATTCGCCACCCGCAGTGCATGCGCGTCGAGAGCTCCACCTAACGAAACACCAAACTCGCGAAAGCCGGTGCGTCCCAAATCCTGAACACTGGTCAGGAAACCAGCACGAATAGCCGTTGCATTCACATTGTCGATCTTTCGAATTCTTCGCGCGTGACGGAGCGGAAACGGACGCGGTCGCCAGCACGCAAAAGCGCAGGTGGGTTTTTCTTTGGATCGAACAATTGGAGCGGCGTCCGGCCAATTACGTTCCAGCCGCCGGGCGATTTAATCGGATAAATTCCGGTTTGCGATCCACCGATCGCGACCGAGCCGGCCGGGATCGCTTTGCGCGGAACATCCCACCGTGGCGTCGCGAGCTTGCGCGGCAAACCGCCGAGAAAGGGAAAACCGGGGGTGAATCCGACGCAATGAACGCGGTACTCGGCTGCACAATGAAGATCGACAACTTCTTTCCAATGCACACCGGCATGTTCCGCGACGTGTTCGAGATCGAGCGCGAACTCGGTTTCATAGCAAACGGGAATCTCCACAAGGGAGGCTTCGACCTGATCCGCGTGAATTCTCTTTATTTCCGAGAGCGTCTTGCGGATTCGTTGCTCGACCCATCCAAAGACATCTTCGACCGGCGCGCCTGCGTCGACCGCGTGAACCGGATCATAAAAAAATGCGATTGTCGTGTAAGCCGGCGCAATTTCGATCGCGCCGGGAATTTGCGCAGCTTCAAGGCCGCGCTTTGCGGCAAGCACTTTGCTTAACGCATCTTCCGGCGCGTCGTCAAAATTTTCCGCGACACGAATCAGCAGCGCGGAATCTCCGAGCGGCGTAATTTCCATGAAGCAATCGGATCAGCTCTTCCCTGCCGAGACCGCTTCCTTAACGTCCTCGACCTGTTCTTTGATCTCGCCAACTTTCGGATGCACTTCTTTGATCAAATCGTGTTCGGCCTGAGAAAGCTCCTCGATGCGCTGTGTCATACCGTGCAGCTCCTTTAACATCGCATCCTGACGCGACGAGATACGATGCATCCACCAAAAACAGATGCACCAACAGCCAATTCCAACCCAGGTGAGAACGAAAACGGTCATCTTTATTGCGCTCGGACTGCTTCGATCTCGATGTTAATGGCGACCGTTTGACTGATTCCCGACATGCTTTCCGCCGCCTGCGCGAACATCAAATTGAACTCGCTACGCTTGAGCGGATCCGTCGTCACGCTCCAGCGCGTTTGCTTGCTCTCATTTGGTGAGGTCAGCAACTTCACATGCAGCGTGATCGGCTTGGTCACGCCATGCATCGTCAGGTCGCCGAGAATATCCCCCGCCTGCGGACCAGTTTGTTTAACGCTTCGACTCTTGAACATGATGTCGGGATATTTCTCGACCGCGAAAAACTCCGGGCTGCGCAAATGATTATCGCGTTTCACGATTCCGGTATCGATGCTGCGAACAACGATTCGTGCGGTGACCGATGACTTTTCCGGATGCTCGCGGTCGACGTCGATCTTGCCATCGAATTTGGTGAACTTCCCGTGGGTCGTGCCGAGAAACTGATGAACCGAAAATCCGATCGTCGAATGCGATTGATCGAATTTGTAAGTTTCGTTCGCGAGCGCGACCGAGCTCAAAAGGGTAATGGCGGCTGCGGCAGTAACGATTCGTAATTTCATGGAGCTTCCTTTGCTTTGCCTTTCGTCTCGGATGCGAGTGTTTTCAAGAGCGGCGTGCGTGACAGCGGCAATCTCCCGAACAAATTACCAAGCGCAAAAGCCGGATCGGCTTTGAGTTTCTTGGCGTCATGCACGCCCGCGATGCGCGCCAGCTCAGTTTCAAAATGCGAAATCGCGCGCGAGTTTGGATCGTTGGCGTCGAGATAGCCAAAGGCGCGACGCAAGAGGGCAAACAACTCCGGCTCGTGGTGATCACGCTCGGTGCAAATCTCAATCAACTCGACAAAATAAGCGGCGGCTTGGGTGCGAAGATAATTTTGCCGGATGCCGGCAAACGGATTTTTAAGGACGACTTCGGTCAAAGTGTGCAGCGTCGATTTGCGGCTCGGCACGATCGAAATCTCCGTTTCGAAAAAAAGATCGAGCTTGCCGGCGAATGGAGTTTTGGCGCGGCGCGCGCCTTTGGCCACGGTTTGAACGCAGCCTAACGACTCGGTGCACCAGGAAACAATCAGGCTGGTGTCGCTAAACTTGCGTTTGCGTAGGAGAATCGCGGCGGTGCTCTGCACGCCACGAATTTAGCACGCGATCGACGATCTGAAATCTGTCGCGCTTAGTGACCGAGCGCTCCGACCAATATGTTCACTTTGAACACAACCTGGTCGGCATCCAAATCGAGGTGCCCGTTCCCCGTAAAGACCGGTCCGCCATTACTGCCTACGATTTGGTGCTCGGTGACGTCACCCCAATCGACGTGTTTGTATTCGACGCCGACGCTAACAAAGTGGGTGAGCGCGTAATCGACGCCGCCTCCACCGTACCAGCCGGTCAGCACGTCGCCCTGAGTGTGGGTTTTCTTGTTCAAAATTTCACCGATAAAAATCTGTCCCTGCTGCGGTTGCAGCACGCGACGTGTGCCGCGGCCGATGATGACGGGAGTCGGCAAGCCATTGCCATCACATCCTTCTATACAATTCTCGAAAAAACTGGTGTCCGCTTTGTCCGTCGACTCGAAGTGAACATCGGTAAACGCGGCACCGCCTTCTCCGTAAAAAAGAAAGCGGTTCCAGGCGAAGCCAATATTTCCACCGGCAAAGCCGTTCCAGGTTGTTTCAACCTTGTGCATGCTACGGAAATCGGTCTCCGCGGTAGTGTTTGACTGGATGGTTTCAAGAAAAATCTGGTTCTCCTGGAATTCGTTGGACTTCCCCTCAGCGGTGCTGCCATTCCCGGAGAAACCGCCCTCGCCGCCAACGACGATGTGGCCAAACTGAAAACGGAATCCGGTCTGCCCGCCGCCAATCGTTTCGGTATCGTTGTGGTGATGTCCGGGTGAATCAAAGGTGGCA
>DASTJU010000097.1:0-2317 GCA_035716295.1 Chthoniobacterales bacterium
AATCACGCCGGGTTTGTGTTTGCTCAAAACCATTGGCGAATTCCAGTGAAAGCGGTAGCGCGGCGCGCCTTCTGACGGTTCCGGCCGCAACCGACGCAGCTCGCCATTGCGCAAATTAATCCGATGCACTTCCCCACCCTGGCTCTCGGCGTAAAACGTGTCGTGATCGGTCGGATCGAACAGAACATAGAATCCGTCACCGCCGGCAAGCGCGGTCCAATCCGAATTGCGAATCAGCTCTTTGCTCTGCATGCCGCTTGGCCCAACCCAATTCTCATTGTCCTGCAACCCGCCAGCGATCCGGAAGAACGGTTTCGAATCGTCGAGACTGATTCGATAAAACTCGCCCCCTGGGAATTTGTTGAGATGGTCCCAATTCTTTCCGCCCGCAAAACTTTGATAGAGACCACCATCGGTCCCGAGCAACAACCGCTGACACACCGGCGGTTTTGGCGGTTTGTTTTTGTCTTCCGGTTTAGGCGGCTTCGGAGCCGGAGCGGTGCCGGGCTGAATTGCCAGCGCGTGGCAATCGGCATGAACTTTCTCGGAAAGATCTTCCCGAAAATTCTTGCCGCCGTCATCCGAGACGAGGAGCGCGAACTGGAGCAAATAAACACGCTGATCGTTAGCCGGATCGATCCGAATCTGGCTGAAGTAAAACGGACGCGGATCGATCGCGCTCATTCGGGTCCAATGCTCGCCGCTGTCTTCGGATCGAAAAACGCCACCGCTTTTGCTTCGTAAATCGCGAATATCACTCGTACCACCTTCAAAACTTTGCACGACCGCCATCACCACATTCGGTTTGCTCGCGCTCGCCGCCAGACCGATGCGCCCGGTTTGCGCGGGTAAGCCGCCGCTTAATTTTTTCCAGGTCGCGCCGCCGTTTGTGCTTTTGAAAATTCCACCGACATCTTCGCTGCTGGTCGCGTTGGGCCCGGACGTAAAGCTCCAAGGTGTTCGCTGCCTCGCGTAAAGCGTTGCATAAACGGTTTGCGGATTACTCGGGTCGAGAATCACGTCCCCGCAGCCGGTGCGCGCATTGTGCGGCGCGGCCGCCTGCAAAATAAGTTTCCATGTTTTGCCGCCGTCAGTTGTTTTGTAGAGGCCGCGCTCGCCACCGTCTGCCCACAAGTGTCCCATCGCAGCGACGTAAGCAACGTCTGGATTTTTTGGATCGACTACGATGCGCGCAATCGTCCGACTGTCTTTCAGCCCGACATTTGTCCAATGTTCGCCGCCGTCGGTCGTCCGATAGACGCCGTCGCCCCAATCGGAGGAATTGCGATCGTTCGCTTCACCGCTTCCCACCCAAATGACATCCGAATCAGACGGCGCAATCGCGATCGCACCGATTGAGAGCACAGGTTGTTTGTCGAAAATCGGATCGAATGAGACGCCGCTGTCGCCTGACTTAAAAACGCCGCCGTGTCCGAGCGCGACGTAAAACACAAATGGATTGCGCGGATCGATCGCAATATCGGAGACGCGGCCGCCCATGACCGCGGGGCCGATCGCGCGCGCCTTTAGATTTTTGAAGAGAACATCGGTCAATTGCGGCGCGCCGGCAGACGGCGCCGGCGTTACGGCAGCCGACAGCGGCGGAGTCGTACTCGCGGGCGATGCGGCCGCCGGCGAGCCCGGCGCGGCGGGAGCAGACGCGGGTGGAGATTCTTCCTGAGCCAACGAAAACGAAAGGCTAACAAACGAAGTGAAGATCAGAGCGACTCGAGTACTCATAAGTTTGAGAAACAAATCATGGCGGTTTGCGCGCGCCAGAGCAAGCACCTCGCTTGTAGATTTCTGTAGCGACGTTCCATGAGCGCCGCAATATTGTCGATCTTGTATGACACAGCCAGTGCTGGAAGGAAAAATAGGAGTCGTCTTCGGTGTTGCTAACAAGCGCAGTATCGCTTGGGCAATCGCGCAGGCATGGGCTGCGGCCGGGGCGCGGCTGATCTTCAATTACCAAGGCGAGCGCCTGAAAGAGAATGTCGAGGAACTGACGGCCGCTTTTGGAGAAAAAACTCCTCTTTTCCCATGCGATGTCTCGAGCGACGCCGAGATCAAAACGTTTTTCGAGAAGGTGCGCGGCGAAACCGATCGTGTCGATCTTCTGCTCCACTCGGTCGCATTCGCGCCGAAAGAGGCGCTGGAAGGCGATTTCGTGAGCACTACACGGGAAGCGTTTCGTGTTGCGCACGATATCAGCGCGTATTCACTGGTCGCGCTGGCGCGCGAAGTATCACCATTGATGACAAACGGCGGCAGCATTGTGGCGATGACCTACTACGGCTCGGAAAAAGTTGTGCCGCAC
>DASTJU010000098.1:0-3874 GCA_035716295.1 Chthoniobacterales bacterium
ACGCGAATTTCTGTTCCTTGGTCTTGGCGCACGCGTGGTCGCGATTTGAGCATGGATGTCCCCAACGATCGCAGCATCGTGTTAATGCCCCGGGATCACGCGCCAATGTTCCAATTGCACGTGCCAGCCGCTCGACCGTCACCGGCTTGGTAAGATGTTGCGCCGCTCCGCCTGCCAGCATTCGCGGACGCCGCACCACTCCATCACTTGAAATGAAAATGAGTGGCCGCGGCGGCAGCCACTGCGCCAGCGCTTCAGCAATTTCGGGTCCATGCACATCCGGGTCGTAATCGAGGACAATCACAGCGATGTCGTCCAAGCCGAATTCCGCTATCTCCGAGAGATCGCGTTGGATTTGGCCGAAGCGAACATCGAATCCGAGGGTTTGAGCGGCGCTGAGAGTGGCCGCGCAGGTATCAGGATCGGCATCAACGAGCAGAATCACATTTCGTTTCATAACTTCTCCTTCACGACAAGAGCATGCGCTTTCGCGGATCTTCGCACCGCGCGGCGATTGTCTTTTCCTTTGCATAAATTGGTGGCTCCAAAATCCTTCGGCTGACGGCACGCCGAGCCCGACGGGAAACAGGCAAGAAATGCGCGGAGTTTCGCAATTCGCGCAGAGTAACCAGGTTGGAGTCGGAAAAAGATAAACCAACGAAAACCACTCAACCCGGAAACACACCATGAATATCCGCCTCGCTCTTCTGCTCACTCACGATCCGAACTTCGAAAACGTCGTCACCGAAGCTCTCAAAGATACCGGCGCCAAGATTCTGATTAGGCACGACGTCGACCACGCCTTGGAAGTTGGCTGCAACCGGACCACCCAATTCGATGTCGCGATCATCGACCGGAGTGATTGTCACGCCATCACGTTGCTGAGCGCACTCAAAGCATGCCGCCACGATTTGCCGGTTGTTGTCGTGACCTCAGGTGAGTCGTGCCATTGCGCCGCACTTGCCTATGCCAATGGCGCCGCTGCCTGCATCACAAAACCAATCTCGGCCGACGATCTTCGCGTTGTTCTCAAGCAATTATGCCAACCCAAGCTCGAACTCGCTGTCGTCTGAAAATATGAAAACGACTCTCGAACCTGAGGTTTTCAATCGAGCAGATCGAACTGACGCTCGGACGCGAGGAACGCCTGCAGCGAATCAGCGGACAGATTGCCGCTGAGAACGTCACCATGAAACGGGTGAGCGAAGAAGCCGGATTCAATCTGCGTTTCAACGAAGCTGATAACGAATGGTTTGCCGAAATCTCTCTAAAGCGAGTTAGCGATTCTTAAAGAGCCTCAGCCGGACGCACGTCAACGACGCCCCAAAGCATTGATCGATCTTTAGCGGCGTGATTTGTCGGCGCTGGCGATTCAGGTTCTCGAAAGCTGCGGAGGACGACCATTGCTTTACGCGCCGCGGCTCGTTGTACCGCAGCTAACAACCGCCGCTCGTAGGCTACGTTCACGCCGTCGAGGATGTTGGACAAAGAAAAGCCGTTGAAACTCTCGGCTGGTTGCGATTCCAGGAACGCGACCGCGTCCGCGCACACGAGTTGGATCTGCGAACTCTCGACGGCGCGCTCCGTGACGCAATGTTCTCCCAGAAGCAGCGCGCGCGCGTAAGGATTCCGGAGATTCGAATGCGAAACGAAACAGCGCTCCATTCGGCCGCGCAAGATCGCCCCAAAGTTCCGCGGCAAACCATCGAGAAACGAAGCCGAATACATCGCGCGCAGCGAGATTCGTGAGCAAAGAAAATCAAATGCCCCGCGAAATCGCCAAGTGTCCAGACGACGACGCCAATAGAGGATTTGTTCTTTCGGATCATCGAGATCTAAAAACGTCCGGATGGTTTGTTTGTTCCAACCGGCTAAAAACGCCATCGCGCGCGCGAATGCCAGAAGTCGTTCGGCGCTTCCGCGCTGTGTCGCCCCACCGCTCAGGCGCCGTTGGACGTAGGCGATCTGACGGGCGTTGATATCGACCGCTACCACTTCGTGCTCGTGCGCGAGTTTCATCGCCGTGCATCCTGCCGAAGCGATGCAGAAGATTCTTCCCGGAGATGGAAATGCATCGAGCTCAATCGCCGCATCCTCGTACATGCTTCCGAAAAGCAACTTGTGGGATCCGGCGCGCGCGCTAAACCGGCCACTCTTCCAGGCCGTCGTCGGAACGGTCGAACTCAGCTCCATGCTGGAAAACTGGCCGACACCCACGCGAGCACCAGAAACGCGAAATTTTTTACGACCATGCCAGCTGGGTCGTGAATGAGATGGCGAGCCCAGAAAAGTCCGCAAGCATTCAACACTACGAGCAGCGCAGTTTGGCAAACTGCGCAGATAATTGGAGCCATGCCGGTGAGGACCCAAACAGCAACCGCGACTTCAACAACTCCCAGCGCTTTCAGCAGCCCACTCGCAACGCGCGACCCGTAACGAGGCACGGCCTCGACTACGCGCATTTGATGAGGCTCGCCGGTCAGAAGTTTGCACCATAGACCTTCGTAAAGCCAAACCGCGGCCACCGCGATGTGGATCAGCCACAATGGCGGGAGAAGAAATGACGCGCTCATTTTTGTTTCCGATGACTGGCGCGCCGAACATTCGTCTGTATCGCGCCCAAGATGTGGCGGTGGAATGAGTGGCAGACAGCGGTTTCAAACCAGCGATGAAACCATAGAGATCGACTCGGAGTTTGATAGCGAGTGGTGAGTGCAACGCGGGTTCGATCTTCCGATAGCTTGCGCAGTGTATAATCGCCCCCAAGCAGTTTTATCCCGCGGCGCAACGCGAGACTTTGTTCGATGACCTCGAACGAGTAAGTGCACCCGTGAACAATTTGAGTCACTCGTTTCAATAAATGTCCGCTGATGTAACGACATTTAATTTCGTTACCGACCTGCGACTTACAGCCCTGACTGCCGATCGGTATCGGAAGAAAAGCGCGCAAAACTAATAGCAGCGACTCCTCAACCTCCTCATAAAACATCAAAGCGTTCCAGACTGCGTCCGCCGAGGCGGCAAAATCCTGACGCGTAATTACCGATGCAATGTGTTGCGGCATGTCGCACTTTGCTCGTTGAATCGCCGGTTTTATTTCCAAAGCCAGCTCCAGACACGGCGAATCCTCTCGCATCGGGCAAGAATGACCCGCTCGATTTCGACAGTCCACTGTTAAGCTTGTCCTGCTAGCGCAAAAAACGCCTGCCTTTTGCCAATCGCGGCGTGGCGGTTTCGCCAGGAAGTCGTTTGCTATCGCAAATCGAATTTCAAGCCAGCAGGAGGCCAGCCGCATATGCAAACTCACTTAACCCATCACGAAACGAAAAAATGGCGCCGGCCAAGATCGACAATCTCATTCGGACCGCGCCGCGGCGTGTTCATTAACATTGCGACTCATATCCGGAAAAGCGGCAAGCCGCTCGATCAGACCACGGTCGAAAATTGCGATACGTTCGATCTCTTCTACCGGACGCTCTGCGCGGTGATGTACAATTACGTGCCGCTCTCGGGACATCCAGGCGGTTCGATTTCATCCGGGCGAATTGTCTCGCGACTCCTGTTCGACACGATGGATTACGATTTGTCGCAGCCGAATCGAAATGACGCCGACATCATCTCCTACGCCGCCGGCCACAAGGCGCTCGGACTTTATGCGATGTGGGCTTTGCGCAATGAAGTCGCGCGGATCGGGGCGGTTGATCTTTTACCAACGGAGAAAAAGCTCCAATTGCGGCTGGAAGATTTGCTCGGGTTTCGTCGCAATCCGAGTTCAAGAACTCCGCTGATCACAAACTTCGACGCCAAGCCGCTCGATGGGCATCCGACGCCGGCGACACCATTCGTGCGACTTTCCACTGGCGCTTCCGGTGTC
>DASTJU010000099.1:0-5054 GCA_035716295.1 Chthoniobacterales bacterium
CGCGCACCGATGGCGCCCGCGCAAATAGAAACTGAGGCAAGTGCGCGTAGTCGAATCGCGTGGCGGTTACTGCCGTTTCTTTTCCTCCTCTACGTCGCGAACTATCTCGATCGCACGAACATCGCCTACGCCACGCTCGGGATGAAAGGCGATCTCGGCCTGACCGATTCGGTGTTTGGCACGGCGAGCGGGATTTTCTTCATTGGATATTTCGCGCTGCAAATTCCTGGCGCGCTGCTGGTGGAACGGTGGAGCGCGCGGTGGTTGTTGTCGCTAACGCTGATCACCTGGGGCGCGCTGACAACCCTAACCGGTTTCGTGCGCACGCCGCTGGAACTTTACGGCGCGCGATTCTTGTTAGGCGCGGCTGAGGCGGGATTCTTTCCAGGCGTCATTGTTTATTTGTCGCACTGGTTCATCTACCAGGACCGGGGCAAAGCGGTCGCGCGATTCATGGCCGCGATTCCAATTGGCTTCATGCTCGGCGGACCTATCGCTGGAGCCATTCTTAATGTGCATTGGTTAGGCATTGTCGGGTGGCGATGGCTCTTTCTGCTGGAAGGTGGACCCGCGGTTGTGTTGGGAATCGCGACGATCTTCGTGCTGCCGGATCGGCCTAACGAAGCCCGGTGGCTGCAGCCTAGGGAACGCGATTGGATCACCGCGCGCCTTGACGAAGAGCGGCGCGCCAAGGCCAACGCAGAACAGATGACCATCTGGCAGGCGCTCCGGCATCCGGCGGTGTTGATGCTCACGGCCGGGCTATTCTTTACCTATTCCGGCGGCTATGCCTTTTGGTTTTGGTTTCCGACGATGCTCCAGCGCCTCACCGGTTGGACCGATGTTCAGCGGATCGGCTGGATCGGGACGATCCCGTTCCTTGCTGGCCTAGTCGGCATGCTCATCCTCGGCTCGAGCTCCGATCGCACAGGCGAGCGCCGCTGGCACTTTGCAATTCCCCAACTGACGGCCGCGCTTGCACTCAGCGTGTGGTTTTTCATTCCGCATTCAAACATTCTGCTAATCGTCGTGTTCACGCTGCTCGGCTTCGGCACCGTCGCCTATCTGCCATCCTTCTGGGCATTGCCTTCCGCATTTCTCACCAGTTCGGCCGCTGCCGCTGCCGTCGGCTTTATCAACTGTACTGCGAGCATCGGTGGATTCGTCGGTCCGAAAATTATCGGTAATCTGAGTCAGGGCAGCGGTTCATTCACGACGGGGTTCATCTTCATGATCGCGTGCTTTGTAATAGCGTCATTGCTGGTGCTGCTCTGTCCGCGGGAGCGGACGGCCTAACGAGTCAATTCTTAAGCGCGACGTCGAACGGTACGCCGGTCTTGGCGCGAACGTCGTCCGCTGTCACGCCGGGATGCAGCTCAGTGAGGACGAGCCCGCCGCCCTTTTTCACCTCGAACACGCACAGGTCGGTGATGATGAGGTTGACGACGCCAAGGCCCGTGATTGGCAGCGTGCATTTTTTCAAAATCTTCGGGCTGCCATCTTTGGAAGTGTGTTCCATTACAGCGACAACGCGTTTCACGCCGGCGACAAGGTCCATCGCACCGCCCGGACCTTTGATCATCTTTCCGGGGATCATCCAGTTCGCGATGTCACCGCTGTCGGTAACCTCGAATGCGCCAAGAATCGCAAGATCGATGTGGCCGCCGCGAATTTGGCCAAATGAATCGGCGCTCGAGAAAAATGCCGAGCCGGGCATTGTCGTAATCGTTTGCTTGCCGGCGTTGATCAGGTCGGCATCGACTTCGTTTTCTTTCGGGAAGGGACCGATGCCGAGAAGTCCGTTTTCGGATTGGAGCGTGACGTTCATTCCTTTGGGAATGTAGTTAGCGACCAGCGTCGGAATGCCGATGCCGAGATTAACGTAGTAACCATCGCGCAATTCTTGCGCAGCGCGCTTCGCCATCAATTCGCGAACCGGATTCTCTTTCTTTGAAGTCGCCGCGCCCTGCACCGTGCGGAACTCGATCCGCTTTTCGTACTTGGCGCCTTGAATGATTCGATTAACGAAGATGCCAGGCGTGTGAATTTGATCGGGATCAAGCTCGCCGATTTCGACGAGTTGCTCGACCTCGGCCACGCAGACCTTGCCGCAACTGGCGATCATCGGATTAAAATTCCGCGACGTTTTTCGATAGATCAGATTGCCCGACTTGTCGCCCTTCCACGCTTTCACGATCGAAACCTCGGCCGTGATGCCGGGTTCGAGGACGTATTCGGTGCCGCCGAAAGTTTTTGTCTCCTTACCTTCGGTCAGTTTTGTGGCGAAGCCGGTCCGAGTATAAAAACCTGGAATTCCCGCGCCGCCCGCGCGCAACCGCTCGGCCAGTGTACCTTGCGGGATCAGCTCGAGTTCGAGTTCATCAGCGAGCACTTGGCGCTCGAACTCTTTGTTCTCGCCGACGTAAGAGGCCATGACCTTCTTCACCTGGCGGGTGGTGAGTAGAACCCCCATGCCGAAACCATCCACGCCGGCGTTGTTTCCGACGATTGTTAAACCTTTCACGCCGCTATCGTGCAGCGCCGCGATGAGATTCTCCGGTATTCCGCACAGCCCGAATCCGCCGGCAGCGATCGTCATGTTGTCGTGAAGCAGGCCGTCAAGCGCAGCCTTGGCGTCAGGATAGACTTTGCTCATGTGGAGAGATTAACCACGGATTATCCGAATGCGAGCGAGACGGGGTTGTCCAGAGTTGCCGACGCAGAAATCATCGGCAGATTGGGGTCTCAATTTTCCAATGACCAAAACGCTCGCGCATCAACTCGCCAATTACGCCTGCGAGTTAAAATTCGAAGATCTCTCGAAGGAAGTCGTTCACGAGGTTAAACGGCGTGTGATCGATTCGTTGGGCTGCGCGATCGGCGCGTGGAATGAAGAGCCGTGCGTGATTGCGCGCAACGTGGCTTCGGAGTTCTCAGCCAAACGAGGATCGACAATCATCGGGACAACGCACCAAGCACCGCCGGATTGGGCCGCGTTTGCGAACGGCTGTTGCATTCGCTATTTCGATTACAACGACACCTACCTTTCGAAAGAGCCTGCGCATCCGAGCGATAATATTTCCGCGGTGCTGGCGATCGCGGAAAGCTTGCGGTCATCCGGACACGAGTTGATCACCGCAATTGCGCTGGCCTATGAAGTGCAATGCCGCTTCTGCGACGCGGCCAGTATTCGTGCCCGCGGCTGGGACCATCCGACCTACGGCGATTTTTCCACCGCGCTCGCTTGCGCCAATTTGATGAAGCTCGATCCGGAAAAAACGCGGCACGCGGTGAACATCGCGGGCGTCGGCTGCGCCGCGATGCGACAAGCGCGGGTTGGCGAACTCTCGCATTGGAAAGGCGTCGCGTTCGCGAACGCGGCGCGCCACGGCGTTTACTCGGCGCTTCTCGCTCGCGCTGGAATGACCGGGCCGGCACCAATTTTCGAAGGCCAAATGGGTTTTGAGAAACAGCTCGGCGTTTCGTTAGGCGATGTCGCGTCCATGTTCGATAAGAAAAAAGAAGCGATGGCCGGAAAAGGTCCGGCGTCGATGATCTTGAAGACTAGCATCAAATATTGGCCGGCCGAATATCACAGCCAGAGCGCGATCGAAGCCGCGTTGTTTTTGCGCAAGGAGATCGGCGATCCGGCGAAGATTCAGTCGGTCCGAATCGAAAGTCATGATGCATCGGTCGATATCATCGGGAGCGAGCCAGAGAAATGGAAACCGGAGACGCGCGAGACGGCCGATCACAGTTTGCCCTACATCACGTCGATCGCGTTGATCGACGGCGAGGTGACGGACCGGCAATTTCAGCCCGAACGTTTTACTGATCCAACGATTTGGAAATTTCTCGAGAACGTCACCGTTCAGCGCAACGACGAACTGAGCTCGTTGTACGCGAAGGCGGTCGCAAACATCGTGCACGTGACGTTACAGGATGGACGCGAGTTGACGAAGCGCGTCGATTATCCGCTGGGCAATGCGCTGAATCCGGTGAGCGACAAACAGTTGGAAGGAAAATTTAATGCGCTGGTTGTTCCGGCGTTGGGCGAAACGCACGCCAAGAAGATTGTCGATCTTGCATGGAAGCTGAATGAGGCCAAGAACGTTGACGAGTTGATGTCGGCGCTGGTGATGAAATGAAAAGCAAAGCGGCGCGCCTTCGGGAACTGATTTCAAAAGGCTCGGTTATGATGCCGGGTGTGCCGAACGCGTCGATGGCACGACAAGTCGAGCAGGCGGGCTTCGATGCGGTTTATGTGAGCGGCGCGGGAATGGCGAATTCCACTGGCGGAGTTCCGGACATCGGGCTGCTCTCGATGGAGGAAGTGGTCGGGCTCGCCGGTTACGTTGCGCACGCGGTCAGAATTCCGGCGATCGTCGATGCAGACACCGGCTTCGGCGAAGGTGAAGCGGTTGCGAAAACGATTCGCGGGTTGGAGAAAGCGGGTCTGGCCGGCTGTCACATCGAAGACCAGGAATTTCCAAAACGGTGCGGCCATCTCGCCGGCAAAACGATTGTCGATGTTGGAATGATGGTTGAGAGAATCAAAACAGCGGTCTCCGCGCGTCGGGACAAAGATTTTCTAATCATTGCGCGAACGGATGCCCGTGCGGTTGAGGGTTTTGATCGCGCGGTCGAGCGGGCGGGGGAATATCTCGCAGCCGGCGCGGATGCGATCTTTCCGGAAGCGTTGCAAAGTGCGGACGAGTTTCGAGATTTCGCCAAGGAGATCGAAGTACCGCTGATGGCGAACATGACGGAGTTCGGTAAAAGTCCACTCCTTTCGTTCCGGGAGCTCGCTGACTTCGGTTATCGAATGGTCATTTTTCCACAGAGCGCCTTTCGCGTTTCGATGAAAGCGACCGGGAAATTTTTGGAGGCGCTCAAAAAATCCGGAACGCAGAACGATTGGCTCGACCAGATGCAGACGCGGCAGGAACTTTACCAGCTGCTCGATTACGATCCGGCGGCCGAGGAATGGAAAGGTTTTCGCGACTGATCATTTGTCGAACGGCGTATCGTTGTTAACGTGAGCGAAGATAATG
>DASTJU010000100.1:0-6758 GCA_035716295.1 Chthoniobacterales bacterium
ATCGGTCCGAAACTCGCGCTCGCGGTTTTAAGCGGCATGAGCGTGACGAATTTTAAAACCGCGGTCGTCAATTCCGATATCGGGGCGATTTCGAAGATCAGCGGACTCGGGAAGAAGACCGCCGAGCGAATTGTCCTCGAATTAAAAGACAAACTTGGCGTGGCCGCTGCCTGGGAAGCAGCCACCGCCGCGCACGCGCCCACGCCGGAGCAGGAACAAGCAAACGAAGCGGTGCTCGCGCTAATCGCGCTCGGCTACAAACAGGTCGACGCGCATAAAGCCGTCCGCGATTTGCAGACGCAAAGCCAGGGAAAATCGGCGGAAGAACTGGTCAAGTTTGCGCTGAAGAAGATGGCCGCAGGCAGGTAGCAGAAAACGTTCAACGTCCAACATTAAACGCTCAATGACAGAGTCCGAATTGGACGTTGAAAGTTGAGTGTTGAGCGTTGAGCGTTTGCTTCGAAATGCAAGTCCAAGACAACAGGCTTGAGACAATTCGCAGTTCCTTTCCAAAAGAGGGTCTTTTTGCGGAAAAGGATTGGCAGCTCTCGCCTGATGCGTTCCCGATCGAGGACAAATTTTTAACGGAGCTTGAGCAGCTCGGCCACCGCTTGCTCATTTTTCAACGCGCGTGCAATCAGCTTTACCAACTCAGTGTTAAGGGAAAACAACCCGACTGGGTCGCGCGTTACCTCGATGCTGGTAAGCCGAAGGAATTAGTCGAATTCTCCAGACGCAAAGAAATCCGGGATGATTTGCCGCGAGTTATTCGGCCCGATCTCATCCTGACCGACAACGGTTATATCATCGCAGAGATCGATTCGGTGCCGGGCGGAATCGGTTTAACCGCGTGGCTCAACCAAACCTATTCCGCGTTCGATAAAGAAATCGTCGGCGGCACTGAGGGAATGCTGGAGGGATTCCAAAGCGTGTTGCCGAATGGCGGCGACGTCGTCATTTCTGAAGAAGCGTCGACCTATCGGCCGGAAATGGAATGGATCGCCGCGCGCTTGAAAGAACGGCATCGTGATCTCGATTGGCGCGTGGTCGGAGCGGAAAACTACGAGCCACGAGACGGCCGCGCGGTTTACCGCTTCTTCGAACTGTTCGATCTGCCCAACATTCCGAAGATCGACAATCTGCTGCGCGCGAACGCGGAAGGCCGCGTGACAATCACGCCGCCGATCAAACCGTTCCTGGAAGAGAAAATGTGGTTCGCACTTTTTTGGTTAAAACCACTGCACGAATTTTGGCGGCGCGAGCTCGGCGAGAAATATTTTCTGAAACTCCAGGAAGTTATTCCCTACTCGTGGATGCTCGATCCAACGCCATTGCCGCAGCACGCAGTTATTCCGCGTCTCGAGATCCATGATTGGCGCGAGGCGGCTCGACTCAGCCAGAAGGAGCGCGATCTTCTTTTAAAGGTGAGCGGATTTTCACCGCTCGGGTGGGGTAGTCGTGGAGTTTCGCTCGGGTCCGATCTCGCCCACGGGGAATGGGAAAAGCGGATCGAGAATGCACTGGCCACTTTTGACTCGTCGCCGACGATCATGCAGCGCTTCCATAAAGGCCGGTTGCTCGAACATCGCTACTGGGATCCGGATTCGGGTGAATTGAAAACGATGAAAGGCCGCGTCCGGCTTTGCCCGTATTATTTTGTAGAGCAGGACAAAGTAAAACTGCGCGGCGCTCTCGCTACCATCGTTCCGGCCGACAAAAAATTTCTGCACGGCATGCGCGACGCAATCCTGGTGCCCTCACGCAAACTCTCCGACTAGTTGTCAGGTCGAAACATCTTTACAGTTAGCTTCAGTTCTCGTTATAGATTTCAACGAATGGTTCCCCTAAGTCGCTCCGTTTTTCTCCGATATTTCATTGGGCTCGGCTTGTTATTGCCGACGACCACTTTGGTCCGCGGCGACGAGGTCGAACTGAAAGCAAGCTGGGGAATGGAGAATCAGCATTGGTTCGTCCGCCTTCAGCCTTCGCGGGCCGGAATCGTAATCGCGTCGAACTCGCCGGCATTCGCTGACAACAGATTGTTCCAGGTTACCGATGCCACAACAGGACAACCGGTGCCGTTTAAGTTGCGCCATTCTCGTGAGCGGATGCTTCACTCTATCGATCTTGCGTTTCCGCAATTGGAACGCCCGATGAATCTTTCGCTCGTGGTTCGCGGGCTTTTGCTGGTCGATGAAAGTGGTCGCCAGGTCAGTTATGATCACAACATTGGTGTGCGTGCGCCGCCGACGGCTGCCGGTGAAAGGCGCCACCACGCATATTCGGCCGATTATCCGAGAGCGCCTGACACAACCTCGCCGGCTCCGTTTAACACGCCTCCGGTGCAACCGACTCCGCCATTCAGAGGCCTCGCGAGGGAACCGGCTGGTGGCGGCGCCGCGAACTTGGAACCGGGGATTAACGTCGGCGCGGAGGGGCCTGCAGAAACTGAGATCCCGCAATTTCCGTTTCCGCCGCCAATGGCATCAGCGTTCGACACGATTCCGCGTGAATTACTCGTTGCCGGAAAAGATCAGCCGAAATTGAAAGATGTCGATGCAGCGCTCAGTTCCGCTTTTGCGAAGTGCGGTTACGGTGAAAAAAGTTTTTATGCCGTGCCGGATGGTTTTGCGATGGCTTCGCGACTGGAGCAGATCAATGCCGACGGCAGCTTCGGCGCCAATCGCTGGTCGCTGGACACGGCGCCCATTCGCAGTTTTTCAATCGAATCGTACCTGGGCGCGCTGTTCCGCGTGCGCGCCGGACATTTTCGCGTGGTCGTTTTTGTCGTCACGAACCACCCCTTTGAACAAACCGATGCGAAGGTCACCTCCGATCAAGCCAAGAGCTGGGTGAAGAAAGGTTTGAACCAGTTGCCGAAAAAAATCGGAGAGCGTGATTACTCGGACGACTACGCGTGCACGGCGGAGATTTACGAGTTTGAAACGTTAGGCGGCGGCGAAGCCAAATTCGTTGAGCCTAGTGAAATCACGGGAAGAACTCATTTGGAAAAGTCCGGGATTCTGGCCGCTTTGGCCAGGTCTCGATAGAACTGGCGATTAAGGGTCGGTTTTTTTGCGCGAATTAAAGAGCGCGCCTAACGCCGCAACCACCAAACCCTGGACCGGCGTCAGCCAGTAATTGGAGAAATGGTAGTAATCCATGTTGTGCGTGCCGGCGATCGGCTCGAGCAGCATCGTTAGCAAAAGAATACTTAAGTAGACGAGCGATAATCCGACCGCGGCGTGATAGAAAAAACGTTTCACCGTCCGGCCGCTGTCATCTTCCAGTGCGGTGCTCGCAATAACTCCAATGATCAGACCGAGCGTGGGCACGACGGTTGGAGTGAACCACGCCCAGATTTCCTGGCCAACGCCTTCAAATCTCCCGGTGATCGACTGAAACATCACCAGTGCAAAACAGAGCCCGGCGCCACCGAACCAGATTTTCGCGATTATGTTACGCGCCCGTTCGAGATCGATCCGGCCATCGCTCTGCGAATCAGTTCCCATGGGACCCGTGATCCTAACGAGTCACCCGTCAGGGTGTCACGCTATTCCACAGTGATTACTACTTTTCCTCGCGCGTGGCCTTCTTCCAGATATGCGATCGCGGCTGGGACCTCACTTAACTTGTAGGTCCGGTCGATAACCGGTTTCACTTTTCCGGACTGGATCATGTCGGCCAAGATGGTCAGGTCGTTTTGGTTCGCGTCCGCCATCATCATACCCATTTTCTGACTAATGAATGGCGACAATAGAAGCGTATGAATCACACGACCGAAAGGTCCGACCCAGCGGCTGTCGTTCGGTCCGCCGCCACCGATCATGACATATTTCCCTTGGGGATTTAGGACGTGTCTGCATTCGGATAAGGAATGGTTCGGAACGTTGTCGAGAATGACGTCGTAACGTTCCGTGCCTTTAGCGAAATCCTCCTTCGTGTAATCAACCACGTGATCGGCGCCGAGCGATCGCACAAGATCGACATTCCGCGTACTGCAGACACCGGTCACATCCGCGCCGAAGGATTTCGCGATCTGCACCGCAAATGTTCCCACGCCTCCGGACGCGCCATTGATCAAGACCTTCTGCCCGGGCTGAACTTTTCCCTTATCACGAAGCGCCTGCAAAGCCGTGATGCCTGCGATGTTAACCGAAGCCGCTTGTTCAAAAGTGATGCTGGCAGGTTTTAGTGCGACTGCGCCGTCGGCGCGCCGACATACATACTCGGCAAACGCGCCGGCTCTTCCGCCGAAAACGTCGTCACCCGGTTTGAACTTCGTAACATTCTTGCCGACGGCCTCAACCGTCCCCGCAAAGTCGACACCGATTCGTGTGTCCTTGGGCTTGCGCAATCCAACCCCCATCATGCGCATGATGTAGGGCGTGCCTTCGATGAAATGCCAGTCGTATGGATTGATCGAAGCCGCGTGAACCTTCACCAGGATCTGATCGTCACCCGGGACTGGCTTTTCAATGTCTTCGAGCTTGAGATTCTTTAAGCCGTAGTCGCAATAAACAATCGCTTTCATCGGGTTACTTGGGGCAGCGCCCTTGTGATCGCAATCGTTGGTCGACGTCCAATAGGCGACCTGAAACCACACTATCAACGCGAGTAGAATTATGCCTGCACTCCATTTTAAGATGCGTTTTAGTTTCATAGGTCTAATGAATCATTCTACTGTTATTACGACTTTTCCTCGAGCGTGCCCTTGTTCCAAGTAACGAAGAGCATCGGCGGTCTCATTCAATTTGAAAGTCCGGTCGATAACTGGTGTCACCTTTCCGGACTGCATGAGATCGGCCAGGAGGTTCATGTCCGCTTTGTTAAATGCGGCAATATAGGCAACGAACTTCTGACTCACGAACCGCGACCTCAAATAGGCATTGAGCTCACCAGCCAAACGCATCGCCATACCGTCGTGCCATCCCGCTCCTCCGACTCCGGCCATGACGCAGATGCCATTCGGATTCAAAATGTGCCGGCGCTCGGAGAACGAATGGTTCCCAACGAGATCGAAAATCAGATCGTAGCGTTGATCCGTTTTGGTGAAATCTTCTTTCGTGTAATCAATAACGTGGTCTGCGCCGATTGATCGGACAAGATCGACATTGCGTGTGCTGCATACGCCGGTCACTTCGGTGCCAAACGATTTTGCGATCTGCACCGCGAATGTGCCTACGCCGCCTGAAGCACCGTTGACCAAGACCTTTTGCCCGGGCTGAATTTTCCCTTTGTCGCGGAGACCTTGCAGCGCGGTGATGGCCGCCACCGGGACGGACGCGGCTTGCTCAAAGGTCATGTTGGCCGGTTTCGACACGACTGCTCGATCGGCTAGAACGCAAATGTATTCGGCGATCGCGCCGTTTTTTCCGCCGAACACCTCGTCGCCTGGTTTGAACTGCGTGACGTTCTTGCCAACTGCTTCAACCGTTCCGGCGTAATCGACGCCCAGCCGAATGTCTTTTGGTTTGCGCAATCCGGAGAGCGGGCGCAGGAGCCACAGACCGCGAATGGTGAGGTCCAGCGGATTTACCGAGGCCGCGCGAACTTTGACCAGGACCTGGTTGTCCGCCGGAGTCGGCTTTTCCACGTCTGCCAGCGTGAGAACTTCGGGGCCCCCATATTCGCAATGAACGATAGCTTTCATGGGATTGTGAGCAGCCGTTTTGCGATCACACTCGTTAGTCGATCTCCAGTAAGCGATGAAGAACCAAACCACGAGCACCAGAAGAATTACGCTCGCGGACCATTTGATTATGCGTCTTATTTTCATACGCCCAGTTATTCGACTGTAATAGCGATCTTTCCCTGGACGTGGCCGGTTTCGAGATACTTGTAGGCGGCGGCGGTTTCACTAAGCGGATAGATTTTGGTGACCGCGGGAATCATTTTCCCGCTCTCCGCCAAATCGCGCAGAATGCCGAGGTCTTTGTTGTCAAACTTGACCCCAAAGGTGGCAAACTTTTCGTCCGCAAATTTGGATCGAACCGAGGCAGTGAGGGTTCCAACCACGCGGGACAAAGTTTCTTCGTGGATTCCTGAACCTCCGATCCCGGCCAGCACGCAGATACCGCCGGGCTTGAGCACGCGGCGGCGCTCCGCAAAAGAATGATTATTGACCAGATCGTAGATCACGTCGTAACGCTGATCGCTTTTTGTGTAGTCCTCTTTGGTATAGTCGATCACGTGATCGGCCCCGAGCGATCGGACCAGGTCCAGGTTTTTCGTGCTGCAGACACCGGTGACTTCCGCGCCGAACGCCTTGGCGATTTGCACGGCAAATGTCCCGACGCCCCCGGATGCACCATTGATCAGGACCTTTTGCCCTGCTTTCACGTGACCCGTGTCGCGCAGGCCCTGTAAAGAAACAAGCGCGGTAGGGATCGACGCGGCTTGCTCGAAGGTAACGTTACCCGGCTTCGAAACCATCGCGCCGCTGCGCCTGACACAGATGTATTCGGAGAGAGCGCCTGCCCTTACACCCATAACTTCATCGCCCGGCTTGAACTCGGTCACGTTCTTGCCGACCACTTCCACCGTTCCGGCGAAGTCAGATCCCGGGCAGGTGTTTTTCGGTTTACGAAGTCCAAAGATGAGCCTGCCGATTCCGCCTCGCAGCATGCCTCCATCGAAAAATCTGAGGGAAACGGCGCGAACGCGGACGAGAATCTGATTGTCGTTCGGAACCGGCTTTTCGACTTCTTCAAGTTTCAGAACATCATCAGGCGAACCGTATTCGCAGTAACGAATAG
>DASTJU010000101.1:0-5109 GCA_035716295.1 Chthoniobacterales bacterium
TCTGGCTATCGTTGGCGATGTTGTTTGTGGCCGGCGCGCTCGACAGCGTCAGCGTGATCATTCGCGGCTCGATTGTTCAGTTAGTGACGCCAGACGAAATGCGCGGCCGCGTTTCCGCCGTGAACAATATTTTCATCGGCACATCGAACGAATTCGGCGCGCTCGAATCCGGATTGACCGCAGCGCTCTTCGGCCCGGTTATTTCTGTCGTCGCCGGCGGAATCGGCACCATTCTGGTGGTCGCGGCGTCGGCGTGGCGCTGGCCGGAGATTCGCAAGATCGGCGCGCTCGACAGAAATCTGCGTTAAGATGGATAACGACTCATGAAAATTGCGGCTGCCCAGATTTCATGCGCACTTGGCGATTTCAACGCGAACCTGCGCAAGATTCGGGATTTCGCGGCGCTCGCGAAAAAGTCAGGCGCCGAGCTCATCGTTTTCCCTGAGATGGTCGATACCGGCTATTCGATGCCGGTGATTCAGAAGCACGCAAAAAAATGGAGCGAAGGCGCAGTCCCCGATTTGCAAAAAATCGCAAGAGAGATTTCAATTGGTATCGTCGCCGGAATTTCGGATCGCGATGGCGCGTCTATTTTCAACGCGCAAGTTTTGGTCAACGCGCTGGGCGAGGTCGTCGCGAAGTATCGCAAAACCCATCTGGTGACGGCCGCGCCGCTGGATGAGCGCGTTTGTCTTTCGCCGGGAAACGAGTTTGTCAGCTACAAGATCGAGAAGTTCAACGTCGGTCTGAGTATTTGTTACGATCTACGTTTTCCAGAGATGGCGCGCACGCTTGTGGTCGAGCACGGAGCAAATGTGATTGTCAATTCTTCCGCGTGGCCGGTGGTGCGCGCGGAACATTTGCGAATTCTGGCGCTGGCCCGCGCGGTTGAAAACCAAAGCTATTTCATCATCGCCAATCGCGTCGGCACCGACGACGGGGTGACGTTCTGCGGTTCGTCGGCGATTGTCGATCCTTCCGGCGCAATTCTGGCGGCCGCTTCTTCTGATCGCGAAGAACTAATTCAAGCGGAAATCTCAGAGCAAGTGATCGCGGATGTGCGCGGTCGAATCACGGTCTTCGCTCATCGTCGCGCTGAGTTGTACAAGATCAGCTGAAAACGACCGACGATGTTCGCGGAAGCGATCTAATAGTGATGAAAACGCACCGCGTTTGGTGTGGTCTGACGATCGTGATGACTCTGGCGATGTTCGGTTCGAGCGCTCTCCGGGCCGATGAAAATTCGACGCCGCAGCAAGTCTTCGATGGAATGCGCCAAAGTTTCCAGGCCGACAAAGCCAAAGGGGTCCACGCGAAATATCAGTGGGAATTGAGTGGACCGAATGGCGGCGAGTGGTGGATCGAAGTGAACAATGCGACGTTCAAGATGGGGCGCGGCAAGATCGACAATCCAAGCGTGACATTTATTACGAGCGACAATGACTGGGTCGCAATGTCGAACGGCAAACTAAAAGGCACGTGGGCATTCATGACCGGGCGCTTGAAAGTGCGCGGCAGCCAAACGATTGCGCGAAAGCTGGACGAAATTTTTCCTTAGAACTTCGCTTCGACGGCTAACCGGACATACGGCGCGGGATCGGTCTTCACGCTCGCTTCAGCGCGGAAGAAATCGAACTGACGCCGGAACATGCAACCGACATCGAGAGTGATGTCCAGCGGCTTGAAGTGAGAATAAGTCGCTTGGAGTCCGACCCGGTCCTCGCTGTATTGCACGATTGCATTGTGCACTCGAAGCTTTCGCGCCGGCGTGATGACATCGTCAGTGCGATAGCTTTCGTAAAAAAGATTGCCGGCGAGACGAAATTCCCAGTCGTCATTCGGATTGTAAACGAGCGCCGGTTTGGGAAACACGCCTTCCAGTCGCAAATGATCAGTGAAGAGCCAGATCAAACCACCGCCCGGCGCCGCAATTGGATTGGAATAGAGCGAACCACCGGCACCGATCACTCCAAAAATTTTGTCCTTTTTCAGCGGAAACGTGACCCAGATTTTCCAAGGCACGTCGATCGAATCGCTGGTGATGTCGTTCTGAAAATAGGGGCCGGGATCAATCTCGATTCCAGCGCCGGCATGGTCCTTGAAGATGTATTCATAGGCCAGGAGCGCGTGGATGGTTTGCAGGTGATCGGGCAATCCATTGTCGGTGCCGCCAAAATCGAACCGCTCGTATTCGACGCCCGCCCGGAAATACCAGTTCCCGGTAATGTGAAAGCGATGAGCGTAGCTGAACGTATTATAGAGCGAGTCGCCCTCGCCGAACGCCCCGCCATATTCCTTAAAATCGCTCTTGCCCGTGTAAACCGTCTCGTAAGAGAAAAGTTCGGTTGAGTTCTTGTTCTCGTCCTCACTCGGGGATGGCCCCGGCTGGAGCTGCGGGTTGTCGCCGGCTAACACGGGCGAGATAAGGCTGAGGAAGCCGACAATTACGGCGAAACGGAGGCTATTCATAACTTTTGGCGCGAGCACCGGTTGTCGATCTTGTATTCGCATGAAGGAGCCACACTTCGTGTATCTCATTCCCGGTTTCTCAGCAAGTGATGATCCAAAGGATTGTGCCACGTTGCGATTCTTGGCATTTGACTGTTTTAGATTGGGACTACTTTGGGGATCGCGTCGTTCTTTGTTCAGACTGTGATCGTCCCTCCGACGTTCATTACGCGTAGCTCTGTTTTTACACCGGTTTCACGAAAACGAAAACGCGCGGTTGAGCAAAACATTTTCCTGGGCGAAGAACTCTCCCTGTATGCCGATGCCCGAAAAACACTTGGCAGCTACGGATCCCAGGATGGCCGAATTGATCAAGCGTTCGCTTCGCTACAACGTAAAGCCGGGCGGAGCGGTTCGACCATTCGATGCACTTGCTGAGTCCATCGCCTATCAACAGTTAAGCGGCAAAGCTGCCGCAACCATTTGGAAACGTGTCCGCGCTCTCTATCCACGGCGAAAATATCTCGATCCAAAGCATGTTCTGGAAACGCCTGATGAAAAATTACGCGGTGCTGGTCTTTCTCGAAACAAAGTCGCCGCGCTCAAGGATCTGGCCGCAAAAACGATCGACGGAACGGTGCCGAGCGCGCGCAGGTTGGCGAAAATGAGTGATGAAGAAATCATAACCCGGCTGATCACTGTTCGCGGCATTGGACGTTGGACCGTCGAGATGTTGCTCCTTTTTGACCTCGGCCGCCCCGACGTCTGGCCGGTGGACGATTACGGTGTGCGCAAAGGTTTTGCGAAAACGTTTGGTAAAAGAAAACTTCCCAAACCGAAACAGCTGATGAAGCTGGGTGAAAAATGGCGGCCTCATCGCTCAGTCGCGGCCTGGTATTTTTGGCGCGCTCTCGATAACGACGGCCGAGCCTAACGTTGACTTTACCGGCAGCGCTCACTAAAACGCCGGATTATGGCGATGATTCACGTTAATCGGGGCGCAACGAGTCTGGGCGCATTTCCGGAGGAACAGGTTCGCGAAGGAATTCGCGCCGGTCGCTTTCTTCCAAGCGATCTTGGTTGGCGTGAAGGAATGTCGAGTTGGCAGCCGCTTTCCCAATTTACGGAATTCGCCGGCGACATTGCCGCCGCGCCGGCTTCGAGTGCTCCTCCTCCTCAAGCTCCAACCGCTCCAGCGATGATCGCGCCAAGTGCCGGATCGACAACTGCGGCCCGAAGCGGATTGCCGTGGGACGAGCGACATACGAAGGGATTGTTTTCCGCCTTCATCGAAACGTTGCAAATGGTCCTGACTCGCCCGAGCGAAGCTTTTACTGCGATGAGACGCGAAGGCGGACTCGGTGAACCGCTCTTTTACGCGATTATCGGAGGGAGCTTCGGGTTGGTCTTCTATTTCGCCTACCAGTTGGCGTTTCAATCACTTGGAATGTTTGCCAACAGGCCTAATCCTCTTGCCCACCTCGTTGGTGCGAGCATTGGCGGCGTGATCCTGATAATTTTTGTGCCAGTTCTGGTTGCGATCGGCGTCTTTATTAACGCCGCCATTTTACATATCTGTTTAATGATCGTCGGCGGCGCAAAACAGCCGTTTGAAACGACATTCCGAGTCATTTGTTTTTCCAGCGGGTCCGTATTTCCGCTGATGGTTGTTCCGCTCTGCGGCGGTGTGGTCGCAGGAATATGGGACATCGTCCTTCGTTGCATCGGATTTGCTCGCGCGCATGAGACCGATACCGGCCGCGCTGTCTTGGCTGTCTTGCTTCCGGTGGTTGTCTGCTGCTGTGGTGGATTCCTCTGCATTATGATGCTCGGCGGATTTGGCGCTCTCATGCACGCACATCAGTGAGCGACGGCGATGCAACTGACGCGTCGCTGCCTCGCGCCGAATGAACTCGATCACGAGTTAATTTGGCTGAGCGTGTCGCTTGGCTCGCTGGCTCTTGCCGCCGGGTGGTTTGCGCTTCGATTGCCCTGGCCGCATTGCATTTTTCTGTCGGTCACCGGTCACCCGTGTGCCACTTGCGGCGCGACTCGCGCGGCTATCGCCTTTTTTCATGCAGACTTCTGGAGCGCGTGGAAATGGAACCCGCTCGTCTTTCTCTTCTTGAGCGGACTGTCGATCTTCGACGCTTACGCTTTCGCCGTTTTGGTCACCCGCGCCCCACGATTGCGCATTGTCCAGTTCACTTTGGCGCAAAAAACTGTTCTCCGTCTCATCGCCGTCATTTTGTTGCTCTCGAACTGGATTTACCTGCTCTCGCGCCCGCACGGTTTGTTTTAGGGGTCCGGGTTAGAGCGTTGAGCTCGGATTTGCTCAACGGCCGCCAGTGTCCGCGCGGTAAACCGCCCAGCCGGAGGTTTCCAATTCGCACCCGCACCAGCCGTTCCACTTCGTAACCGACCGCATAAAACATCCGCCGGATCTGCTGATTAATTCCCTGGCGCAAAACAACGCGAACTCTGGTCGGGCCGGTAGAATGGAGCCGCGCAATTTGGGCGCGCTGACCACCGAGAAAAATCCCGCGTAAAAGTTTCTGCGCGAGCGCGCTCTCCCATTGTCGATCTAACGTGACCTCGTATTCTTTCTCGATTTTGAAGCGCGGGTGAGTGAGCTGCTGCGCAAGGTCACCGTCGTTCGTT
>DASTJU010000102.1:0-2891 GCA_035716295.1 Chthoniobacterales bacterium
CACGCTGAAAACTGAAAAGGCTGAATGGAGACTGAACCGCGGATTACACCGATATCGCTGATTCCTGGCCTCTGATTTCTGACTTCTGTCCTCTGACCGCTGCTCGTATTCTGCAGCGGATGCATCTCGATTTCACCGGCGCTCTCAATCTTGTTTCAACTGTCACGTTGATCGGCGCGCTCGTGTTCACCGGACTGCAGGTGCGCGCCGCTAATCGCGCGCGTCGCGAGCAAATGGCAGTGACCGTGATTGAAACCGCGGCTCTGAGCGAAAACTCGGCGCGCTTCCTGGAATTGCTCAGCGAAATTCCGGACGGCGCTTCCGCCGCCGTGATCGAAAACCTGGACGCAGATACAAGGCGCCAGATTTTTCTGTTCGGACTTCGGGTAGAAATAATCGGCTACATGGTTTTTCACGGTTTGGTCGACGTTCAAACCGTGAACGATCTTGCCGGTGGCGCGATCCTTAGTTTCTGGTCGCGCGCGAAGAACTGGTCGGAGGAAAGGCGGAAGCGCACCGGCCACGATGAGTTTTTAGAATGGTGCGAATGGCTCGCGACTCAGATCGCGCAGTATCGCGCAACGCGACCTTATGTTCCGGCTTACCGCTTATGAACTGGGAAATGCTCGCGGCAATCGGACAATTGGCGGCGGTGTTTGTCGGAATCCCGTCACTTATTTATTTCGCCGTTCAGATCAGAGAACAAACCAAGGAGCGGCGACAAGCAGCCGTAAATGCTCTTACCGTGCAGTGGGGCGACCTGACCTGCGCCCTTCACGAGAGCGCGGAGTTTAGCGCAATTTATCTGCGCGGCCTTCAGTCTTTCGATGATCTCGATGCCGTCTCCAAAGTCCGGTTCAGCGCGTTCTTCAATCGCTTCCTGAAAAACTTCCAAGCCATGTATTTCGCGCATCAAGACGGAATACTGACCGACCAACTATGGGGTGAGATTGAACGAACAATGACGGATTTGCTCGGTTATCCCGGCGTTCAGCAGTGGTGGAACACTCGGAGACATTGGCACACGGAACAATTTGCCCGGGTCGTCGACGCGATTATCGCGAGAGGCACTGAGCCCAAGGCTTACTCAACCTACAATCTACGCGAGACCATAAAGCAGAGTGACAAGTAACCTGTGACCAGTAACGAGTTAATTAAGCTTGCGGCACGTTACGCCAAGGGGTGGTGCAATCAGAATCCTGAGAGCGTAGCGGCATTTTTTGCCGAGCGCGGATCAATCAGCATTAACAATGGCCCGCCCGCAGTTGGACGGGCGGCGATCGCCAAGGAAGCGCAAGCGTTCATGACCACGTTTCCGGACATGGTCGTGACGTTCGACAAATTGGAACCGCGAGGAGACGCGAACGCGTTTCATTGGACGTTAACGGGAACAAACGCCGGACCGGGCGGCACCGGGAAACGTGTTCGGATCAGTGGCTACGAATTGTGGAAGATCGACAACGAGGGATTGATCGGAGAATCGAAAGGCCGTTTCAACGCCGACGATTACGAGCGGCAACTGAAGACAAGTGACGAGTGACACGTGACCAGTGACGAGCTGGTTGAGAGTTGAGAGAAGTTCACGACGACGAGGCCTCGTCGCCAGCACGCGCGGCGCGTGCGCTCCTCAATCCGAGAGATCCGCGTAATCCGCGGTTGAGAAAACAAAAGCATTGACGCAACGCTCAAATCCCGTCTTCATCTGCGCCATGAAAACAAGAACAACGCTACTTTCTCTGGCAGTGTGGTTTGCAGCCGGCGCACTCTGTTTCGCCAGCCCCTTCGATGGCACTTGGAAACTGAACGCGGCGAAATCGAAGCTCGGACATGGAATGGGAAGAAATAACCGGGTCGTGTATCAATCGATGCTTTTCCAAACCAAAGTGACCGTGGATGGCGCCGATGCGCACGGGAAACCGACCCACAGCGAATGGACCGGGATGTTTGATGGAAAAGATCATGCCGTCACTGGCAGCCCAAACGAAGACACTCGCGCCTACAAAAAGATCGACGATCGCACGATGGAGTTTCAGTCGAAAAAAGGCGGCAAGGTGACGATCAATGGCAAGGTCGTGGTATCGCCGGACGGCAAAACCCGGACTGTGACCACAGACGCGACCGACGCCAAAGGCAAAAAGCAGCACGGCGTCGCGCTTTACGACAAAGTCGGGTAATTCGTTGCCAAGCTGAGGCGTGGTTCCGTGGCCGACCCGCCTTCGCTGAGCTTCGGCGCGGCAGGCACGGCCGCGCGGCAGTTCACAATTTGCAAAAACTGCGATTTACCCTTGCAGGTTAATGCAACCCGAATAGGTTAGTGACCCGCAGACAAGCGGTCCCGAAATAATTCGGGGTTGTTCTCCTCTGGCTCGAAGCGAGCCGACGCTGGTCAGGTTTATGACGAGGGTCGGATTTTGTTTTGTACCGGGAGGAGGATGTCGATCTTTGACAGTTTGGTTTTGGATTCGCAGTCACAGTTGTTTCGGCGGTCATAAACCGCCGCTTACAGAAGCGGATCTGAAATGATATGAAGTCAGCGAAAATTGAATTGTGCGTTATCTGTCGATTTTCTTTGGAAAAAAGATTAGAGATCGGACGAACCTGTGTCGGCCTACGGGCCGGGACAGATTATCGAATGGTCAGATTTTGTCGGCCCCGTAGCGGGGTGCGACGCAAACTTTGAGGCTCGTAAGAGTCTCACCGTTTTTTACGGAGAGTTTGATTCTGGCTCAGAACGAACGCTGGCGGCGTGGATAAGACATGCAAGTCGAGCGGGAACTTTTTTGGTAGCAATACTAGAAAAGTTCTAGCGGCGAACGGGTGCGTAACACGTGGACAATCTGCCTTAAAGTGGGGGATAGCTCGGCGAAAGCCGAATTAATACCGCATGTGAT
>DASTJU010000103.1:0-5054 GCA_035716295.1 Chthoniobacterales bacterium
GGGCTCACCTGGGCGAGCACGATCGTCGAGTGGTGATTGTCGATCCTGCGCGTAAATTGAAATTCACATGTTGATCGAAACGCACGCCCATCTCGATTATCCCGATTTCGCGAACGATTTCGACGACGTGCTGCGACGCGCCACCGAAGCCGGCGTGACACGTATCATCACGATCGGCACTTCGGTCGAAAGCAGCCAGCGCGCAGTCGAGCTCGCCGAAAAATATCCGAGTGTTTTCGCGGTCATCGGAGTTCATCCGACCTACGCGCTGCAAGCCGAGGAGGACGTAATCACGCCGCTGCGCGAACTCGCAAAAAATCCGCGCGTGGTCGCGATGGGCGAAATCGGTCTCGATTATCACTATCTGCCAAGCCTGGAAGCAGCGAAACAGAAGCACATCCAGGTTTTCAATGCGCTTCAGAGCGAAACTGAAGAACAAATCGAAGCGAGCATTGAAGACGGCGCTTACAAATCGAAACAGGCGGACTTATTTCAACAACTCCTCGATCTTGCCGTCGAGTTGCGACTCAATGTTGTGATCCATCAGCGCGACGCCTGGGACGATACTCTCGAAATTCTGCGCGATTACGGCCGGCAAGTCAGCGGCGTCTTTCATTGCTTTGGCGGAACGCTCGATCAGGCGAATGAAGTCATTGATCTTGGGCATCTCGTTTCCTTTACCGGAATTGTCACGTTCAAAAACGGCAAGCAAGTGCGCGAAGTCGCCGCCCAGGTGCCGCTCGATAGATTCATGGTCGAAACGGATTGTCCTTATCTGGCGCCGGTTCCGTTTCGCGGAAAACGGTGCGAACCCGCGTACACACGATTGGTCGCGGAAGAAATCGCAAAAGCTCGTGGTCTTTCATTGGAAGAAATCGCTGGCGCAACAACCGCAACTGCGGAAGAATTCTTCCGATTTGAGCGCGGGTAAGATGGACATGGGAAAATTCAAAATCGTCGAACGGCCTGTTCTCGCTGTTTGCGCCGCAATACTTCTCGCTTCCTGCGCTGCACCTCGCGACACCGAGCATCGCATCGTCGTTAGTGTGCGCGATCAAAAGCTGGCGCTTCTCCAAAAAGGCAACCTCGTCGCCACCTATCCGATTTCGACTTCCAAATTCGGATTGAGCGATCGCCCCGGAAGTTACGGCACGCCTTTGGGTGAATTAGAAATCGCGGACAAAATCGGTGACGGCGCTCCGGCTGGAACTGTTTTCAAGGATCGTCGCCGGACCGGCGAAGTTGTTGGCGTGAATGCGCCCGGGCGTGATCCGATCGTTACTCGGATCATCTGGTTGCGGGGGCGCGAAGGTCGAACCGCAAACGCGTTTCGTCGCGACATTTATATTCATGGAACGCCGGAAGAACGAAACATTGGACGGCCTGCAAGTTACGGCTGCATCCGGATGCGCTCAGTCGACATCATCAATCTTTATAGTCAGGTCGGTCCAGGTGCGGAAGTTTCGATTGTTCAATCTCCGTTAGTCGCCGTTATCCCGGAGCTGAATTCCGCCAGTCAAATGGCGGAGACGAACCATGCTATCGGCGTGATTCGTTAAGCGTCAGGGCAACTTCCCGAGATGTTTCCGCGGCGTTTCGCGCGAGAGCAATTCCATGTCCGCATCGACCATGATCCGAACCAGATCTTTGAAGCGCACCTTCGGTTCCCAACCGAGAACCTTCTTTGCCTTGCTCGCGTCCCCGATCAGCAAGTCGACTTCGGCCGGCCGTTCGTAGCGCGGGTCGTGCTTGACGTATTTTTTCCAATCAAGATCGACATGGGCGAAAGCGGCCTCGGCGAACTCGCGAACGGTGTGGGTTTCGCCGGTGGCGATCACGAAGTCATCGCCGGCGTCCTGCTGCAAGATTCGCCACATCGCTTCGACGTACTCTGGCGCGTAACCCCAGTCTCGTTTCGCCTCCAGATTCCCGAGAAATAATTCCTTCTGCAGTCCCTGTTTGATTGCTGCGACAGCGCGAGAAATTTTTCGGGTAACAAACGTTTCACCCCGACGCGGGCTTTCGTGATTGAACAAAATTCCGTTACTCGCCTGCAGATTGTAGCTCTCGCGATAGTTCACGGTCGCCCAATACGAAAAAACTTTTGCCACGCCGTACGGACTGCGCGGCCAGAATGAAGTCTTCTCACTTTGCGGAACGGTTTGCGCCTTGCCAAACATCTCGCTGCTCGAGGCTTGATAAAAGCGCGAGCGCAATCCGACTTCGCGGATCGCTTCCAGAATTCGAATCGTGCCAACGCCGGTCACGTCCGACGTGTATTCGGGAATATCGAAACTGACCCGCACGTGGCTTTGCGCACCGAGGTGATAAATCTCCTCCGGCTTCAATTCATAAAGCAGCTTTACCAGGTTGACTGAATCGGCGAGGTCGCCGTAGTGCAAGAACATGCGAACGCCATTGATGTGGGGATCGGCGTAAAGATGATCGATGCGCGAAGTGTTAAACGTGCTCGCCCGGCGAATGATCCCGTGGACTTCGTAGCCTTTTTCGAGCAAAAGATCGGCGAGATAACTTCCGTCCTGGCCTGTGATCCCGGTAATGAGCGCTTTTTTCATGAACGGCGGATGCGTCTAAAGCAAACTATGTGCGCAATCAAATGATTTGGGGTCACGACCGGAGTGCTTGCCACGCCGTAGCCTTGGCGAAGGCGGGTGCGTGAGCAACTGATTTAGCTTTCCGGGGGTGTCACCATGAGGCGGGCCAGCACGGCGCGCTGCGCGGCGATCAAATCGGCAATCCCTTTTCGGGTCAGCAACATCATTTGCTCAAGTTCCGACTGAGCGAAGGTCGCTTCCTCGCCCGATCCTTGCACTTCGACAAAATCGCCATCTTCAGTGGCGACCAGATTGAAATCTACCGTGACACCTTTGTCTTCTTCGTAGTTAAGATCGACAATCGCGTTCCCCTCGAGAATGCCGGCGGAAACCGCCGCGACTAATTTTTTGATTGGTGGCGCATCAACCTTTTTGTCTTTGGCTAATTTTCGGCAGGCCAGCGCAACGGCGAGACTCGCACCGGTGATTGCGGCCGTGCGCGTGCCGCCATCAGCCTGAAGCACGTCGCAATCAACCCACATCGTGCGCGGTCCAAGTTTTTCAAGATCGACAACCGCGCGCAGCGATCTGCCGATGAGCCGTTGAATTTCTGTGCTCCGGCCATCCACTCGGCCTTTAGAAATATCGCGCGGTTTTCGCGTCGTGGTTGAATACGGAAGCATTGAATATTCCGATGTCAGCCAGCCGCCGGTGACATTTTGTTCTTTCATCCAGCGCGGCACTGTTTCTTCAATCATCACGCCGCAGATCACGCGCGTGTTGCCCATTGCCACGAGCACTGAACCGCTTGCGTGCGGCGCAATGTTCAAATCAAAATTGATCGAACGAATTTGGTCGGGCGCGCGGCCGTCACTGCGTTGCATCCCGGAAATGTAGGGCAGGCGCTCCGCCTGCCAACTAAAACATCTGGTAGGAGCATTTAAGCCCCTCGAATACAACAAGATGCAGGCGACGGAAAATTATACAGAAATTTGGCGAAGAGGGTTGACGGTGTCTCGATCTTGGTTATTTTGTGAACCCCGCTGGACAGCGGGACTCCTCTAACCAGGAGTTCGTTCTACGTACATTTGGGACTGCAAATTGGACTCAATTTTGTCCCGGCATGATTATCGGCAACGAAATTATGATCGGGCGCGAGGTTGAGTTTTTTTGTGCTCTGAAATGGACGTGAATGCTGGTTCTTTGACATCTACATACAGGGTAGTAAGAAAGTACAACTTTAAGAGCTGAGTCTGAAATCAAAGCGGCTGAAGGATAAGATCTTCAGCCAGAGAGTTTCAGTTATCAAAGAATCTCTGGTCCCGCGCAAGTGGGACCGGAACAGATTGATCAAGCTACAAAGAGCGCATCATGGATGCCTTGGTGCCAATAGGCGATGAAGGACGTGGTAAGCTGCGATAAGCTACGGAGAGCGGCAAACACGCTTTGACCCGTAGATTTCCGAATGGGATAACCTGAGCGAGGTAACACTTGCTCGAGCTTCTGTGAATACATAGCAGAAGCATCGCGACACCCGGTGAAGTGAAACATCTCAGTAACCGGAGGAATAGAAATCGAAAGAGATTCCGTCAGTAGTGGCGAGCGAAAGCGGAACAGGCTAAACCGGTCGATTTATCGATCGGGGTTGTAGGAGCCCGTTGTGGTAGTGCAAAGGTTAGGTGAAACGAATGGAAAATCGTTCCATAGAGGGTGACAGGCCCGTAACCGAAAACTCGAGCACGCCTAGGGATTTCCTGAGTAATACGATGGACGTGAAGCTTCGTATGAATCTGTGCGGACCACCGCATAAGCCTAAATACTAATTGGCGACCGATAGTGAACAAGTACCGCGAGGGAAAGGTGAAAAGAACCGCTGTGAGCGGAGTGAAATAGTACCTGAAATGATGTGCTTACAAGGTGTCAAAGCCGGGCAACCGGTGATGGCGTGCCTTTTGCTTAATGAGTCTGCGAGTTATTATCAGTGGCGAGCCTAAGGCGTTCTGCGCTGGAGGCGAAGCGAAAGCGAGTCCGAAATGGGCGAACATAGTCGCTGGTAGTAGACCCGAAGCCGAGGTGATCTACCCATGAGCAGGATGAAGCGCGGGTAAAACCGTGTGAAGGTCCGAACCGGTGAAAGTTGAAAATTTCTCGGATGACTTGTGGGTAGGAGCGAAAGACTAATCAAACCCGGTGATAGCTGGTTCTCCCCGAAATAGCTTGAGGGCTAGCCTCGTGTGCTGACCTGCGGAGGTAGAGCACTGGATGAACTAGGACCCATACCAGGGTACCGAACTCAATCAAACTCCGAATGCCGCAGGGTGTAACACGGGAGTCAGTGGGCGAGGGATAAGCTTCGTCCGCGAGAGGCAAACATGCCAGACCAGCAGCTAAGGTGCCCAAATACCGTTCAGTGGAAAGGATGTGAGGTTGCACAGACAGTGAGGATGTTGGCTTAGAGGCAGCCATCATTTAAACAGTGCGTAATAGCTGACTCATCGA
>DASTJU010000104.1:0-3837 GCA_035716295.1 Chthoniobacterales bacterium
CTGATGGAACTCGTGACGATGGAAACCGGCAAGCCGCTTAATGGCCTTAATGGCGTCGGCGCCGGAATGGAAGTTGGCGGGGCGATCGCATGGACTCGGGCCACCGCCGAACTCACTTTGCCGGTCGAACTCATTCAGGACAACGACGAGGCGCGCGTTGAAGTCCATCGCAAACCGCTCGGAGTGGTCGGTTCCATCACGCCGTGGAATTGGCCGCTGATGATTGGGATCTGGCATGTCATTCCCGCTCTACGCGCAGGCAACACCGTCGTGATCAAACCCTCCTCGCTGACTCCGGTCGCCACGGCGAAGTTTGTTGAATTGGCGAACGAACTTCTTCCGCCGGGGGTTCTCAACATCGTCACGGCAACTTCCGACTCGGGCGTTGGCGCTGCCATGGCCAAACATCCCGGCATCAACAAGATCGTTTTCACCGGATCAACCGCGGTCGGGAGGAAGATCATGCAAGACGCGGCTGGGAACCTGAAACGTCTCACGCTCGAGCTTGGCGGAAATGATGCAGGGATTGTTCTGCCGGATGTCGATCCAGAAACTGTCGCTGCGAAACTCTTCGGCGTCGGATTCCATAACAACGGCCAGACCTGCGCGTGCCTGAAACGGCTTTATGTGCACGAGAGCATTTACGAAGAGATCTGCGCCGAACTGGTGAAACTCGCGAACACCGCAATTGTCGGGGACGGCTTAAACCCGAAGACCGAGCTCGGACCGGTGCAAAACAAATCGCAACTGCGCTATATCGAGGAACTGGTCGAAGATGCGCGCAATCATGACGGACAAATTCTGTGCGGCGGCCACACAAAAAACGGAGCGGGATACTTTTTCGAGCCGACGATTGTCGCCGAAGTGACGGACGGGATTCGCGTGGTCGATGAAGAACAGTTCGGGCCAATCCTCCCGGTCATTAAATATTCCGATGTCGATGATGCGATTCGCCGGGCGAACTCCAGCCCAAACGGACTCGGCGGCTCCATTTGGTCGAACGATCTGGAAAAAGCGGCCGAACTCGCGGGCCGCCTGGAATGCGGGACGGCCTGGGTGAACGAGCACGGCGCGATCCAGCCCGATGCTCCGTTCGGCGGCGTGAAACAGTCCGGAATCGGAGTCGAGTTCGGGCATTACGGTTTGGAGGAAGACACTTCGATCCAAACGCTCAAGGTCATGAAGCAAAAGGGCGGATCGAAGTTAAGCGTCGCGCCGACGAGCGCAAAGGTTTGAACTAGCCGGACTCCTGTGCACAATCGATAACTCTTGTGCGTGGCAATTTTCGTTTCGCGCTTCTAATTCTTGTTCCGGCAATCATCGGCTTGCGAGCGCTTGCCGCTGATGAGTCCGCTCAAGAATCGCGCTTCATTAGCAATCCGCGACAGTTGATCTTCGAAGGGCGCCGCAGCGGGGAAGGATATTTCTCGCCCGATGGAAGCAAACTTATTTTTCAAAGCGAGCGCGAGGAAGGAAATCCGTTTTACCAGATGTACGTGCTCGATCTGGGTAGCGGCGATACCGTTCGCGTTTCGGCCGGCATCGGGAAAACGACGTGTGGCTTTTTCCAACCGGGAACGGATCGAGTCATCTTCGCTTCAACCCACGCCGACTCGGATGCGCGGGCGAAACAGAAAACCGAACTGGAATTCAGGGCCAGCGGCAAGCAACGGCGTTACAGCTGGGATTACGATGCGGCGTTCGACGTTTATGCCGCAAAACAAGACGGCACCGATCTTGTCAATCTAACCCACTCGCCCGGTTACGACGCCGAAGGCGCGTTTTCGCCGGACGGAAAACAGATTGTGTTCTGTTCGCTGCGTTCTGCATTCCCGATCGAAAAACTTTCGCCGGAGTTGCGCGATCGTTACGAGAAAGATCCCTCCTGGTTCGGCGACATCTACATTATGAACGCGGACGGCTCGAACGTCCGCCGTCTCACCGACGCGCCGGGTTACGATGGCGGCCCGTTTTTCTCGCCCGATGGTCAGCGAATCATTTGGCGGCACTTCCAAGAGAACGGAATGATCGCCGATGTCTGGACGATGAAACCGGACGGCTCGGACAAACGCCGCATCACCGACTTCAAATCGATGTCGTGGGCGCCGTTCTATCATCCGAGCGGCAAATACTTGATCTTTACATCGAACAAATTCGGATTCGAGAATTTCGAATTGTTCATGGTTGATGCTAACGGCGAACACGAGCCGGTGCGCGTCACTTTCACGCCGGGGTTTGATGGTTTGCCGGTGTTCTCGCCGGATGGAAACAAACTTTGCTGGACGAGCGGGCGCACGGGCGATGGCAAAGGCCAGGTTTTTCTCGCGGATTGGAACGACGAAGCGGCACGGGCCGCGCTGGTGGTCGCGCCGAAACATTCGGAAACAAAAGCACAATCGTTTCCATCAGAGAGCGGAGATCTGCGGAGCAAAGTGGAATGGCTCGCCGATCCAGCGCGTGATGGCCGGATGACCGGCACCAATGGGACGAAAGCCAGTGCGAAATGGTTGTCGGATTATTTCGGTAAAATCGGACTGAAATCGTTCGGCAGAGATTTTGCGTTGCCGTTTCAATTCAACGCCGGCGAACGTGTGCTGCCGGAAAAATGTCGCCTCGAAATTCAAACCGACGGTTCGAAATCGACCAAGGGAAAACTCGATGAAGATTTTCGTCCGCTTCCATTCAGCGAAAACGGAGATGCCAACGGCGAAGTGGTTTTTGCTGGATACGGTCTGGTTGTGCCGGGCGATGGCAGCGCGCGCTACGATTCCTACGCCGGGTTGGACGTGAAAAAGAAAATCGTCCTCATCTTGCGCTACGTTCCCGAAAACGTTGATCCGACACGACGCGCGCAACTGAATCGTTACGCCGGGCTTCGCTACAAGGCGATGATCGCGCGCGAGCGCGGCGCAAAAGCGGTCCTAGTCGCGACGGGGCCGAATTCGCCGCACGTAGGAGAGCTTGTTCCGCTGACGAATGATTTCACCAATGCCAGCAGCGGAATCGTGGCGATGTCGATCAATGGAAAGATGGCCGATGCGTTGCTCGCCGCAAACGGCAAGACTTTGAAACAATTACAAACAGAGCTGGATACAGAAAATCCGCACACCGAAAGCGGAGCCGTTTTATCGAAAACAAAAATCACGCTGAGCTCCGGCGTTGAGCACGTGAAGAAAAATGACGCCGACGTCGTGGGCTATCTTCCGCCGTCCGAAAAATCGGGCAACGAGGAATACGTCGTCGTCGGGGCGCACTACGATCATCTCGGCCGCGGCGGGATTAGCTCGCTTGAGCGCGCGGGAGAAGAAAATCAAATTCATCCCGGCGCGGACGACAATGCTTCCGGTGTCGCGTGGGTGATGGAGCTGGCAGCATCGCTAGACAAAGAGCACGCGGAACATCCCGAAAAATTCCGGCGCGGGGTCATCTTCGCCTGTTGGAGCGGTGAAGAGATCGGATTGATCGGCTCGGCGGCGTTTTGCGATCACCCTCCGGTTCCGCTGAATAAAGTCGTCGCCTATGTGAATGCCGACATGATCGGCCGAATGCACGATAACAAACTGACATTGCAAGGCGTCGGCTCGTCGCATTCGTGGCGAAAGCTGATCGAAAAACGCAATATCGCCGCCGGATTCAATTTGATCCTGCAAGACGATCCCTATTTACCGACCGATGTGACGAGCTTCTACACTAGGAATATTCCAGTCGTGAATTTTTTTACCGGTGCGCACGAAGATTATCACCGCCCGACCGATACCGCGGACAAAATCAATTACAAAGACCTCGAGCGGGTCACGAAATTTGCGCGAGACCTGATTGTCGATCTTGCCCAAAGCC
>DASTJU010000105.1:0-7006 GCA_035716295.1 Chthoniobacterales bacterium
CTTTGCAACAGCTTAGCGAGTCCGAGAAACGCGATGCCGAAGCAAAGTGGCGAGAGAGCGTCGCCTTGAACCGAATAAAATGCGCTCTGTGGCCAGATCGCCAGCAAGATCGCAACTCCGAGCTGCAGAAACTGATTGTCAGGGAATGTTGATCTGGTTGCGGCGAAGCCGATCCAAACCAACGCGGCCGCGAGGCCGATGTTTAAAAAACGAACCCAGTAGAGTAGCGACAGTCCACGAAGGCCAAGAACGTGGCCGACATTCATCCAGCTGCCGGCGAGCGCGTAATAAAGAGGCGGTTCGCCCGATTCATGATTCAATCGCGATTCCCAAAAGGGAATTTCATCGTCGAGGATTTTTTGGAGCTGTTCTCGCGGTAACAGCCAGTTGGGCGGGGGATATTGTCCGCCGTAATGTTCCGGACCCACAAAATATTCGGGCGTGCCGTAAACAGTGAAACAGAGCGCCGCTTCGGAAGCGAAAGGTTCGATGCCGCGCGGCGGTTTGGCGTGCGCATATTTGACGACAAGATCGACATGCGCCTGTTCGTCCACGTTGTTGAAAAACGGAAACGCAGCCGCAAAAACAAAAACGCGAATAGCAGCCGCTGTGCAGAGACCAATAATAATCCAGCGCAGCTTTTGTTCAGATAATTTCATCTTGCCGATTCCGAACCGAAGCGCTGTTCGATGACCGTGAGCGTGCCGTGTTCGCCAATTCTCGGCGGCGCGCCGCCTTTTAGCGCGAGGGTCGGTTCAATCTGCTGTCGATAAGGCGAGTTTGTTTCGATCACGAAAACAGAACGATCCTCGCTGCTTGGTTCTGGTTTCGGAATCGACGGCGGATAGACCGGCCGATCGACACCGAAAATCGATTCGGATGCGATCAACTTTTCACCGGTCTCGAAGATCAGCGGGTAAACAAAGGAGATCGTGGTCCAGACCGCTTTGATTCGGCTTTGTTCGAGATCTTGTTTTGCCGCGTCGATGTCTCCGCCGGGAATCCGAAGCATGCAGTGATCCTGCCGATTCGGACATAGCGTCAGAGTTTCTATTTCGTTGTGCGTGCCAGTCTCGATCAGGGCTTCAACACCGCAGACAATGACTGATAAAAGCATCGTTGCGCCCAGTGCGCGGACGAACATTTCCTTTTGCGCAAGAAAACGGTCTACCTGACGCGCAACCAAGATCGACATGAAGAAGCTGGCCGCTAAAAAATAACCGGGCACGCGCAAGGGCGCGATGACGTAAGGAACAAAACTCACACCGACCAAAATCAGCATGAGCAAATCTTTGTTTCTATCGGTCGCGGAGAAACCGGAGCTGAATGCACTTCGAATCTGTCGGAGTGCGCCCCACGCGGCCACGATTACAGCAAGCGCTGTGACAAGATACAAAACGTAACCGGTCCACGGCGTCTCGGGGTAATACCAAAGCACGGTATCGGCGCTGAAGAACTTCGGCATCTCGTGTAGAAAAATCTCGCGCCATGCCTTCAAGCCGAAGCGAGCCGCGAGTCCGCCGGCCTCGGGCTTTTCAAAAAAGAGAAAATGCCAGTTCCGGAAAGAGTGCGTCAGGTTCCACCAAATCGCCGGCGCGTAACCGATCGCGAAGCCGCCAACGCAGACGCCGAAAGTTTTAACGGAGAATTTGCGTCGAATAAAAAGCAGGAGCCAAAGCGCGGCGATGGTGATCAGAAGGAGCTCCATGCTCCAGAATGCAATGCCGCAGATGAGTCCGAAGAAAAAAAAGTCGCGAGCGCGTCGGATGTTTTCCTTTTCGATAATCAGAAAAAGAATGATCAGCGCCGGAATAAACAAAAAGTAAAACGCATAGCCGCGCGGCTGGAAGTGCCACTTCAGCAAGCCTGGCCAGAGCGCGAAGATGAGACTGGCCAATGTCGCCACGCGAATTGAATAGAGTCGCGCAGCCATCGTGTAAAAAAGGGCGAGACAAGCGAGCGACAATAAAACCGTTGGCACCTTCAGCGCGACGACACCGACACCTGCGATCGCGAATGGAACGACCGCGAGATACGCTTCCCATGCGCAGGAGGCGTTGTAGGAGATGCCGTAAAAATAAAATGGAAAAGCGCGGCCCTCGAGAATGTGTTTCGCCATCAATCCGATGATCGCCTCGTCACTGGTGACGTGCGTCTGCGAGACAAACAAAATGATGAATCGCACGATCGCCGTCGCGACCAGGATCAGAAGAAAAGGCAAATGCCGCCGCATGGACGTCACTGGTTAATGCGGATCGACTGCGAACTCAATGTCGATGTCGATCTTGCCAGGTTTCTTTTGTGGCGCGGTGTCCTTCGCCGTTGTCCGGTTTGTTCTTTACTGGAGACGGTAGTTATTTCTTTGACGTCGCGCGTTTGAGCCGGAAGCCATCTTTCATCGCACCGTAGCCGCTCGAATGCTCGACCAGTCCGGCACCTCTCTTCCAGACGAACTCTCCGAAATGACCGGAATCGTGGCTGGTTAAATAAATACATTCGTCGCCTTTTAGCTCGATCGTTGTCTTCCACGGACCCTCTTCGTGCTTCAGTGTGCCACTCGTTATTCCGTGGATATCGCCCTCTTCGAATGCCGGCGGCTTGTCCATTGCGGACATTTTCTTAACAGCGGCCCCGTTATTTTCTTCGTTCAGCAAAACGATACGCTCATCAGTCACGATGAAATAGAGCGGCGGAATTTCACGGCGTTCTTTCGCGCGCGACTTGAGATCGACAAATTCGATTTTGAATATTGCGCCCCACGACATCTGCGCGATCCGGGCAGTGAGCACTCGCGCGGTCAGCGGAATTTCGCCCTGAATATTTTCATCGTTCCATTCCGTGCCGCGAAAATTGGCCGAAACCGGTTTGTCATCCTTGGCGTCGAGAAAGGGATTGGCCGCGAACCCCGAGGTCGCGAGCAAACTCGACATGATTGCGATCGCGATGTGCTCGCGATTTTTCATTCGCCAATCGTAGCAGGAGAACGCTTGACACTGCACGTAAGAAATTCTCAATCTGAAACTTGTGAAAGCGTCGATCCTTTGTGCAACGCTCGGTTGCCTGTTGCTTTTGGCTGTGCCGGGTCATGCCCAGGAAACGCCGAAGTTTGAGAAAATCCGGGATCTGTCGCCTGACAAAAAATTCGCAGCTCGCATTTCGTGCAGTAGCGAGCCGGAAGATCCTGAGAACATCGATTCTAATTTGATTACCGCGATCGACATCGTTTCGCTGCCGGCGAAAGAAGTTGTCGCGTCTTTAGGCTCAGGGGAGGGCCTCGAAAGTTTCAAGCTCGTCTGGTCGAGCGACTCCAATTGGTTCGCTTTTCCTTTCAGTGAGGGTCATCGCGTGACTTTGACAAACGTTTACAATCTCCACGGCAACAAATTCGAGGCACTGAACACGGAAGAGCTTCGCGCCGATGTCAAAGGCGATGTCCGGAATGAATACATCAAACCGCTCCGCTGGATGAAACCAGGCACGTTATTGCTCGAGCAGTACGATATTTTTCGTGGCGGTAATGGCGATGACGCAACGTTCCAATTCACCGTTCGTTTTGAGAAGGACGGAAAATTTCACGTCCTCAGCAAAAAGAAAGTTCCCACCAAACCCGAATAGTCGACTCCGATGAGACGTTTTCTCCTTTGCCTGGTTGCGGTTTCGTTGTTTTCCGCTTTCAGCTTCGGCCAGACCTATCCCGGCGGAATTGTTTACGGACCGAAAGCGGCTTTTAACATCAATGCGCCGGAAGGCTGGGTCCTGGATAATGAATCCGGTGCGCAACAGGGACTGCCGTGTGTGCTTTATCCAAAAGGCCAATCGTGGGCAGACGCCAAAACGATCATGTACGCGAAGATCGCGAGCACGCAGTACGAAGATGTGAACGCGTTCGTCGCGACGGCAATCAAGGAAATGGCAAAAACGCACGGCAAACCGAAGGAGAAAATCGCGTCGGGCAAAACGCACGATGGCCACGATTACTTCATCAACGAATATCCGGCGACCAAGACTTACTCGCAGTGGGAACGCGTCGCTTACGTGCAGCTCCCGCACGCCGTTGCTTACGTCGTTCTTTCATCGCGCGATCGTGCGAGCTACCAGAAAGATTCGGGCGCGCTCCAGGAAGCGCTGAAGACTTTTATTTATCTCGAGCCCAAGCCGGGCTCGGAAAAGCATTAACTGCGCTGGTTGTTGATTGACAGCTGTCGTGAATTGGTCGCGAGATAATCTCTGACTGCCGCAGTAAACGGTTCCGCAAAATCCCGCAGCTTTTGCTGGCCAACGCCGGGAATTCGGCGGAACTCGGCCTCCGTTGTTGGATAAGCGCGTGCCATTTCGCGAAGGGCAACATCAGAGAAGATCACGTAGGCGGGCACATCGCGTTTGTCGGCGATTTGGCGGCGCAAGGCCCGCAGTTGTTCAAACAGCGCTTCATCGCATTTGATTTCACCGGCGCGATGTTTTTTGGATCGCTTGGTTGTTTCAACATCAAACGGCTTTGTCAGGGTGATCGATTTTCGTTCGCGCAATGCCACTCGCCCCGCATGTGTTAATTCCAGTGTCGCGAATTTTCCGGGCGCGGCGGCGATGAGCCCCAGGCGCAAAAGCTCGCGACCGATCGCGAGCCAGGCGCTGCGTTTCACATCCCTGCCGATTCCGTAAGTCGAGAGCTCATCGTGGCCCCGTTGTCTTATCGCTTCTGTGTCGGCGCCGGCCAGAACATCGACAACGTGATTCAATCCGAAACCAAAACCTTGTTTCTCGTGGATGCGATAGACGCACGATAGAAATTTTTGTGCGTGCACCGTGCCATCGAAGGTCTCGCGCGGCTCCAGGCAATTATCGCAACCATTGCAAGGAGTCGGAAATTCCTCACCGAAATATTTCAGGAGCGTCGAGCGCCGGCAATCGCGCGTCTCGGCGAAATGCACCATCTGGCGGAGCTGCTCCCGCGCGATGCCCTGTTCTTTCTCACTCTTCTCCTCGAAAAAACGCGTTTGTTTCACCACGTCGCTCGCGCTGAAAAAAAGCACACACTCGCTAGGCAATCCATGCCGCCCGGCCCTTCCCGTTTCTTGATAATAACTTTCGATATTCTTCGGCAGATCGTGATGGACAACAAAGCGAACATTCGGCTTGTTGATTCCCATCCCGAACGCAATCGTCGCCGTGATCACGCGCGCGTCGTCGCGCAGAAAAGACTCCTGATGTTTTGTTCGCTCCTTCGCTTCGAGTCCCGCGTGATACGGCTTCGCTTTGACTCCGTCACTGTTCAACTTTTTCGCCAGCGAATCTGCCGTCTTTCTGCTCGCGCAATAAACAATACCGCTCTCGTCAGGCCGGGCGCGAATGAACGTGAGTACCTGTTCGTAAGGCGATGATTTCGGAACCACCCGATAAGTCAGATTCGGGCGATTAAAACTCGCGACGTAGCAGCGCGCGTTGTCCAAATGCAATTGGGCGACAATGTCTTTGCGCACCCGCTCGGTCGCAGTCGCGGTTAGCGCCATGATCGGCACATCCGGCAAATGTCTGCGCAGCTTTTTTAGCTCGCGATATTCGGGCCGAAAATCGTGGCCCCATTCGCTGATGCAATGCGCTTCGTCGATCGCGATCTGGGTGATGTCCCAGTTCAACGCGCGTTCGAGAAATCCATCGAGCATCAACCGCTCCGGGGCGACGTAGAGCAGCCGGCATTCTCCGTGGTTCAATTTGCGCAACCGCTCAGTCGCTTCATGCCGATCCAACGAGGAATTCAGAAACGTGGCTGCGATTCCGCTCGCTTGCAGCGCATCGACCTGGTCCTTCATTAGCGCGATGAGCGGCGACACCACGATTGTCAATCCGTTGCGCAACAAGGCCGGCAATTGAAAACAAAGCGATTTCCCGCCGCCCGTCGGCATCAGAGCAAAGACATCGCGACCAGCCAACGCATCCCGAATAATTTCCTCCTGGAGCGGCCGAAATTCATCGTAGCCGAAATGCTTCTTCAGGGTCTGGGGGAGATCCATCTCAGCGTTTTACCCGGCCTTCGGCCCGTCACACAACTCAATTACGCGCGCCGCTCTTTGATCGACAATAAGATTTCGGCGATCGCTTCGGCGCGCGGTTTGGCGCCGAGATTTCCTTTGCCGTGAACACGGACACTGACCGCTCCGGCTTCCATGTCGCGTTTGCCGATCACGAACATGGTGTGGACTTTCATTTGTTCGGCACGCTGGATTTTGCCGTTGATCTGATCGGTGCTCTTGTCGATCTCGGCACGAACTTGATGCGCGCGCAGCTCATTTAGGATCGACATCGAATAATCGAGCAGCTTGGCGTCGTCGCCGATCGTGAGAATGCGCACCTGTTCGGGTGATAACCAGAGCGGGAAATTGCCGGCGTAATGTTCGATCAGAAATCCGATGAAGCGCTCGTGCGTCCCAAGCGGTGCGCGATGAATGCAGAGCGGCGTTTTCTCGGTGTTGTCCTTGTCTTTGTAAACCAGATTGAACCGACGCGGCTGCGCGAAATCGACCTGGTTGGTCGCGATTGAAAACTCACGGCCGATCACGCTCCACGCTTGGACGTCGATCTTTGGTCCGTAAAACGCCGCTTCGTTCGGCACTTCGACATAATTGATTCCGGAATTCTTCAAGACGTTGCGCGTCATGTCCTCGGTCTTTTTCCAAAGCTCCGGTTCGTCGACAAATTTTTGTCCGAGTTTGGACGGATCGTGGGTCGAGAAACGCATCAGATATTTCTCGATCCCGAACAGCTTGAAATATTTCAGATACATCTCGTTCACGGCGTTGAACTCGGTCTCAAATTGCTCCGGCGTCATGTAGAGGTGTGCGTCGTTCATTTGCATCGAGCGCACGCGCATCAATCCGATCAACTCGCCACTTTGCTCGTAGCGATAACAGGTCCCGTACTCCGCCAGCCGCAGCGGCAGATCCCGATAGCTCCGCGGGACCGCCGCAAATAACTTGTGGTGATGAGGACAATTCATCGCCTTCAAATAATA
>DASTJU010000106.1:0-3791 GCA_035716295.1 Chthoniobacterales bacterium
CTGACAAACGGATTCGTCTGGCGTTCGGTGCCGATTTTTGTCGGCGGTCCGTGACCCGGCAGGACGGTCACGTCGTCGCCAAGCGGAAAAAGTTTCTTGCGGATTCCATTAAACAAAAGATCGACATCTCCGCCCGGCAAATCCCACCGGCCGACGCCGCCGGCAAAGAGCACATCGCCGCCGATGAGCAGATCGTCTTTGCGCGAAAAGAAGCAAAGGCTGCCTGGACAGTGACCGGGCACTTCGAGCACCTGAAATTCCGCGCCAAGAAAATTTCGAGCCGGCGTTTCTTCGATAAAAAAATCGGGCTGCGCCGGTTCTATCTCTAATTCGAAGCCGAATTTGCGAAAGAACTCTCGATCCGAAATCATCGGCGCGGTCAGAGGATGGCAGCCGATCTGGCAATTGAACTGATGTTTGATTTTAGCGACGTCTTGGACGTGATCGATGTGACCGTGAGTGAGTAAGAGCAATTTTAGATCGACACCGCGCGAATTGACCCAGTCGCAGGCGCCTTCAGGTGCATCAAAGAGAATCGAGCCTTCCGGCGCAGAGACGAGATAGCAGTTGGTTTCGAAAACACCGCCGCAAAACGCCTCGTAGGTCATCTGAAGATTCTAGATGAGAGGTTGAATGCCAGCCAGCTTGCCGAGTGAGGAATTGACCGACGCCTCGCTCAGGTTGCTACCGGGAGCAGATTTTGAATGTTTCCGCAGGTAAGCTGTCTCATCCTCTTACATGTCGATTTCCGCTGGTTGTTTGCGTTTGGGCACGAAGTCTGCGAACCTGAAGGCCGCGCTTTTTCCGATGAAACTACGCTTTCCCCTTCTCTCAGCGATCACAGCTCTCAGTTTGATCACTGATACGACACAGTCGCTTCAGGCAAAATCTGATGTAGAGCAGATCTGCGTGTCAGTTGGTCGCCTTCTTGAGGAGGGCCATTACACCCATCAACAGCTGAATGCCGAAATGTCGCAGAAGTTTCTGCGCAATTATCTCGAGTTGCTGGATTTCAGTCACCTCTTTTTCACTCAGAAAGACGTCGACGCCTTAACGGCAAAGTACGGGACTGCGCTGGCCGATGACGTTTTGCTCGGAAATCTCAAACCGGCCTACGAAATTTACGATCTCTACCAAAAACGTGTCGACGAGCGAGTCGGAAAGGTCAAAGAGCTGCTCAAACAGCCGATGGATTTCAAGACCGACGCGGCGGTAGAGCTCCGTCGGGAAAAAGCGCCCTGGCCAAAGGATGAAGCTGAAGCGGATCAGCTGTGGCACGGCCGCCTCGCGAGTGAATTACTTCAGGAGAAATTGAGCGAGCATCCGATCGAACCGGGCCCGCAACTGGTTGGCCGTCGCTATGATCGCATCGCGCGCAACGTGCATGAGGAAGACCGCGAAGAGCAGGTAAAACTTTACCTCGACGCTCTCGCTCAAACCTACGACCCGCATTCGGAATATTTGAGCAAGGCCGACTTTAAGAATTTCAATATTCAGATGGGACTGTCGCTGGTTGGCATCGGCGCGATGCTCCGGACCGAAGACGGCTACGCAAAAATCGAAAGTCTTGTTACCGGCGGCCCTGCCCAGGTCGATGGCCGGTTAAAAGTTGGCGATCGAATCACTGCCGTGAGTCAGGGACAAGGCGAGTTTGTCGATGTTCGCGACATGCGATTGGACAAAGTGGTCGAAATGATTCGCGGCAAAAAAGGGACCAAGGTTCGATTGCTCGCCATTCCCGCTAACGCTTCCGATCCGTCGCAGCGCAAGAGTGTCGATCTCGTGCGCGATGAGATTAAACTGAAAGACCAGGAAGCGCGCGCCGACATTATTATTAAGAAGGACGAGAATGGTAATCAGGTGAAACTCGGCTGGCTGACTCTTCCGTCGTTCTATGCCGACATGGATCGGCATTCCAAGAGCACAACGCGCGACGTGCTTGCTCTTCTTAAGCGATTGAAAAAGGAAAATATCGCCGGTCTCATTGTCGATCTTCGCCGTAACGGCGGCGGTTCGCTCGAAGAAGCGATCTCGCTCACCGGATTATTTTTGAAATCGGGACCGGTTGTGCAGACGAAAGGTTCCAACGGCAACATCGTTATCTCGAGCGATCCGGATCCAGGCGTGGCATTTAGCGGACCGCTGATGGTTTTGACCAGCCGCCAAAGCGCGTCGGCCAGTGAGATTTTCGCCGCGGCGCTCCAGGATTATGGCCGCGCCGTCATCGCGGGCGACAAAAACACTTTCGGCAAAGGCACCGTCCAGACAATTTTGCCGATCGGCCGATTTACATCATTGCTTGGGAGCCGTTCTGATGATGACGGTGAGCTGAAACTGACGATTCAGAAATTCTATCGAGTTGCCGGCGGTTCGACGCAACTTCACGGCGTTGCTTCGGATATTGTGTTGCCGACGCTCACCGATCTCCCGGAGTTCGGCGAAGGCGCGTTGAAAAATTGTTTGCCTTACGACGAAGTGCCAAAGGCGCGCTTCACCAAATGGTCAGATGGCCATCCTTTATTTGTCGAAGAGCTAAAACACCGTTCGGCCGAACGAGTTCAGCACGATCCGGAATTCCATTACGTAACGGAGGACATGGAGCGGCTTCGTCACAAGCTTGATGACAACCGCATTACTTTGAACGAAGACGCACGTCGAAAAGAGATTCAGGACGACAAACTGCGGAAAGATGTGCGCTCGAAGGAACGTCTGGCCCGTCAGCAAGAGGAGCCGAGCATCTATCGGCTAACGCTCGACACTGTCGATAAACCCAATCTGCAATTGATCATGTATCCGGGTAAATTGGCCGAAGCGAAAGCAAAAGCCGGCGCGACCAAAGTTTCGCCGGAAGCAGCGCCGGATGATGACACGGACGCGATCGGCACCGCCGACGACACGAAGGAGCCGGCGATTGATCCCGAACGCGACGAAGCGCTCAACATTCTTGCTGACTTTGTCGATCTTTCCCGCGGACCAAAAACCGCGAGCACCAACGTCAAGAAGGACGCCGGCCAGCGGCCGTAGGGTGGATCGGCTTCTCCGAAGACGATTAACGCGCTCGACCTTCGAACTTAGGGATAAACCGGTCGCGATTCGTAAATGCGAGGCCGCGGTTCGTATTGCGGGCCGATCGGTTGTCTGGACCAAGGCCAGGGTCCGCGTTGTGGTTGCGGCCCGTAGCGAAAATATTGATTCGTCCGTGGCGTTCGACCGAACACCGTGACCGGTGTTCCGACGTCGACCGCATTATAAAACGCGACCGCTAGTTGATCAGGCATCCGCACGCAGCCGTGTGATGCGGGATAGCCCGGCAAATAACCGGCGTGCATTCCGTCTGCGCCATGGAAACGCATGAAGTACGGCATTGGTGCCGGAACAAACTTGCACCCGCGCGGCACGTGCATGTCCGCGTCTGCGTCCGCTATGATCGTGCGACCGCTCGCGTCCACGATCTTTCCATAAATGCTCGAGTAATGACTGCGCTCTTTCTCGATCACCTTGAACGAACCGGTCTCGGTCAAATGTCCATAACGCCCGCTCGAAATCGGCGACTGCATCGCGACGCGACGGTCGCTGATCAAATACGCGGTCTGCCGGCTCAAATCGATCTCGACTCGATACGGATTCTCGTTTTGCGCGCACACCGACGCGACAGAAACGAACAAGATCGCAAACCCCCTCAGTACCCTCACATTTACTTGAACCCGCTTCGCGCGGAAAAGTCTCACACCGCAATCGGGGCTTTGATCGACGGGTGCGGGTTGTAATCAACTAGTTCGAAATCTTCGAAC
>DASTJU010000107.1:0-6302 GCA_035716295.1 Chthoniobacterales bacterium
AGCGGCGTGCTCAAAGTGCAGAACGTCGACGCGACTGATCGACATGGGAGATGACGTTGTCGTTCCTTTCGCTCAGGGAACGGCCAGAGTCCTGACGCTTTCGGGCGTCCGAAACTTGGAAGCGTGGAAACGCGCCTTTCAGGACAAATGCAAAGATCACCGTTATTACGAACTGATCGACCAGACGCTGGCGAACGATTTCGAATATCGTTACGCGTTGCTCGAGGACAGCTCGGGGAATATTCGTGCCATCCAGCCGATCTTTTTTGTCCGCCAAAATCTGGTCGAAGGAATGCGCGGCGCTTTCCGCAAGGTTGTCGATCTTGTTCGAAAAACATTTCCGCGATTTCTCACGATGCGCGTCTTGATGGTTGGCTGCGCGGCCGGCGCCGGCGAACTGGCCGTTTGCGATTCGACCGATGAGCCCTGGGCGGCCGAAGTGTTAGGCGCGACGCTGCGCAATTACGCGCGCGAGAACAAGGCTTCGCTTGTTGTCCTGAAAGATTTCCCGGCCAGTTATCGCTCCGCCCTGTCAGTTCTTTCTCAAAACGGTTATGCGCGCGTGCCGAGTATGCCGATGACGCGTTTGGCGTTGCCGTTTCAAAATTTCGACGAATATATGCAGACGCTCGGTTATGTCAGCCGCAAGAGCTTGCGCCGAAAGTTCCGAAAAACGGAACGCGCGGCTAAGATCGAGATGGAAGTCGTGAACGATATCTCGCCGCAGATCGACGCGGTTTATCCGCTTTATCTCCAGGTCCACGAGCGCTCGCCGATGAAATTCGAGACGCTAACGAAGGAATTTTTTTGTCGCATCAGTCAAATCATGCCGGAACGGGCGCGCTTTTTCATCTGGCGAGAATCGGGCAAGATCATCGCGTTCAGCCTTTGCCTCGTTTGCGGCGACACACTTTACGATGAGTGCCTCGGCCTCGATTACGATGTTGCGCTCGACCTGCATCTTTATTTTTACACTATGCGCGATGTGATCCGTTGGGCGATCGATCAGAAGTTGCGCTATTACTGCAGCGGTCCGCTCAATTACGATCCGAAGCTGCATCTCGGTCATGAGCTAGAGCCACTCGACCTTTATGTGCTGCACACGCGAAAATGGCTCAATCCAATCTTCGGTGTGGCGTTGAAATATCTCGAACCGACGCGGCACGATCCAATTTTGAAAAAGTTTCCAAACGCAAATCAGCTTTGGGCATAATCGCGTGACATGACAAACAAGCGGCCTTCCGGTTTTGCGAATCCCTGGTTGATACTTGGGTTTGAGATCCTCTGCGTACTTGTCTACGAGCTGCTCCAGAAGCGCGGCGCAAGTGAGACGGCGAGCCTTTCGCAAGTCTGGTCCTGGACTGGAATCACAGCGTTGGCTTCGCCGCTGACCTGGCTGGCCATGGTGATAATGATCATCAGCTTGCTCAGCTGGCTTTACGTTCTGCGTTACATTCCACTTTCAATTGCGTTTCCGCTGTCCCGCGCGGTCGATGTTCTGATTCCACTAGGTTGTTGGATCATTCTTGGTGAAGACATTTCGCCCCGTCGCTGGTGCGGCATTGCGCTGGTGGTCGTTGGCTTAATGCTGACGGCGAAACCGGTGGCGAGGTTGGAGGAAAAACTGTGAGCTGGCCCGTGTTTGTCCTTATCCCGATCGCCCTGATTGCATTTGTGTCGGGCCAGCTTTTTCTCAAACGCGCCATGGAATCATCGCGCCGCAAAGGGTTCCGCGACACGAAGGTCATTACTTTTCTCGGCTGCGGCATTTTTTCGATGGCGATTCACTTCTTCGTGACACTTGGCCTGCTCGGACATCTCGATCTTAGCTACGTTTATCCATTTCAAGGATTAAGCGTCATTATCATCAGTCTCGCGGCGGCGGTCGTTTTGCGGGAAAAGTTGAACCTTCGCCTGACACTTGGCGCCTTGCTGATAAGCGCCGGGATCGTGCTCGTTTCAATAAGCTAACGCCGGCCACAATCGTTCCAGCGCGTCGAAGTTAGTCTTTCGAATTTTCTCAGCCACCGGCACTTCGACCTTGGGATGATCCCATTCTGAAGCGAAGCGTTGCTTCCAGCGCGCATACTTCGGTTCCGAGTAGGCACCACAAATGTCGCCGGCTATGATTCGGCTCCGTTCGCGTAATTTGGCGAGCGCCCACTCGAGATCGGCAACCGTGAATCGCCCATTCTCCCAATTTGTCATCGCATCCTCCGCCCGAAGACAATCGAGATCGATCGTGACATAGACATTCTGGCCGTGGAAATTCGCAGCGAATGCTTCGAAATTTTCTCGCCAATTCTCGCGCAAGATCGCGCCGCGACGTTGTCGATCTTTCAACGAACGCTGGTCCGCCCAGGGATGGACTTCGAGCCGGCCTGCACGCTCGGCGCTACGGTTGGCAAAAATATTGTGCGGCCACCAGCACTCGAAATTTCCACAGCCCCAAATGGCGATGTGCTGGACGTGCGCGAGCTCAAGCGCACGATTGATCCAGCCGCCGCAGCCCCATCTCGGCGGACGAATGTCCCAGTCCGGATGATTATCGAATGAAACCAGAACGACTGGTTCGTTCAGCCGGCGAAGCCAAAGCGCACTGAGATAATGGAAATCGCCCGAGCCGTAGAGAATGAAAGGCGCAACTTGATCAGCGAACTCGCTATAGAATTTCTCGACTAACGACGGCGGCGCCGAAAAACGCAGTTGCGCGCCCCAATCGCGCGCATCCAGCACCGCCAAGTTCAGCGGTTCATCTCGCCACGCGTCGTCGAGATTAAGATGCAGGGCGTGGCTCAGAAAATTATTTCGGGTCCACGCGAGACTTGAAGCGGGTATCGCTCGATTTCGCCGCTCGAAGATTTTCCGCGGCCTCGGCCAGCGTCGGATCAATTCGCAACGCTTCCTGGTACTGGATAATGGCCTGCGAAGTTTTGCCCTCGCTCAACAGCAAAGTGCCGAGATTGCTGCGAATATCGGCGCGCTTCGGATCGAGTCGGGCCGCTTCCAGATAATGCGCTTCAGCTTTTTGCGAATCGCCCTTGGTCAAATAAGCCGTTGCCAACTCAGAATGCGCGTCGGCCAGATTGGGATCGGCTTCCAAGGCGCGCTGATATTGCGCGATCGCCGCGTCGAGCTCACCTCGTTTATCAAGAAATGCGCCGTAGGTGTAAAACAGGCGCGCCGACTTCGGAGTGAGACGGATCGCGTTTTCGTATTCGGCGCGAGCTTCATCTGCCCGGCCAAGACGTTCGAGCAGATAAGCGTAACCGGAATGAACTTCGCCGGCGTTGGGATCCAGCTCGATCGCGCGCTCATAATATTTCTTCGCTTCATCCAGCTTCAACTTCGACGCAAAGAGCTGGCCTAAATTCGCGTAGGCTTTTACGTAACCGGGATCGAACCGCAGTGCGGTGAAGTATTCCTTTTCTGCTTCGTCGAGCCGGCCCTCGTGCTGGAGCGCAGTAGCATAATTGTAATGCTGACGCGCGCCGTTGGGTAGATCAGCCACGACCCAGCTTGAGCGCGTCGCCGCCGGCGTCGTAGTGCGCGACTGGCCAATCCACATCGCGCTCAAAGGAATCACAAACGCGACCGCCCATTTTGCACCGTGCAGCATCCAGCCCGGCATCAAACCACCCAGGCTGATATCCGCCGTTCCGCCGGCGAGTCCGAGCGATTGGCGGGTCGATTTCTCGCGCACCTTCCAAATGAATCCGTCGTAATAAAAATGGAGCAGAGCGGACGCAGCTACTGCACCAGTGAGGAACTTTTGCACCGTCTCCATTCCTACGTGCGAATTCAAATAACCGATCGAGCCATAGGCAAAAACGAGACCGATATAGAGACCGATGAGCGATCCGCTGCGCCGAAAAACGAACCGCATGAATCCGCCAATCGAACTGTCTTTCTCGACCCGGTTGCGATTGTAAATCCAAACCAGTGACAGGTATTGCACGTCGTGAAAGACTTCGAACAACGCGATTCCCGCCAGGATATTCGTGACGCCGTTGTTGCAGTACCACCAAAACGCAATGCTGGTAACAAGGAGCGCGAGCTTGACCGGGTTTTGCCGTTTCCCCGCCATCCACATCCAAACGAAATTGGCGACGGTGATGATCGAGACTGCAATCGCCGCGGCGAGCAGTCCCTGTTGCAGAAAACGAATCGCCGTCGGGGAAATAAAGGGCACACCGCTCACGTAAAAACCTTCCAACGCATCGGTCATGCGCGCGGGCGAAAGGACAATGGCGGTCGCGAACCAGATGCCGCAGGTTGCAAAGTCAAGCCGGCGAGTCAGCGCTTCGAAGGATCCCGTTTTCGCATCGTAAATGCGGCAGAACCCGTACGTCTGCATCATTCCGTGCCACACACCCCAGACAAACACAATCAGCACGATTCCCTTTGAATCCCACCAATAAAACGTGACACAGGTAGCTAGCAGAAAGATTGGCGCGATAACAAAGCGCCAGCGAAAACGCTCGAACAATGCGCGGTCGCCATAGGCGCGGATCATTCCCGGCAGGTGATGGCCCATTGCGCCAAACGCCGCGACGAAAAGATAAATCTCCTGCGCGCTCCAGCGCGCCTGAGCGATCGCGAACATCGGAATGATCAAAAGCGGCGTCCCGACGTAAAGGATCAGATCGCGCCAACTGTCCAGGATCCAGACATTGCGCTTCGGCACGGTTGTCGGGACGGGCGGAACCGTTTCTGGACGCGAGAATGCGGTGACGTGCTGCATGGGAGCTGCGGGGGCTCTATTTTCCCCAGATCGGCCGGAAAATCAATCCCAGGCTAGGTCCCACCGGCTTGGAAGATCGACAGCTTCCATGCGCGCGCTTTCCCCGTTTCACGCGAAATAAAGTGACGCTTATGAATCGAACCCAGACCGACGAATTAAAAGAGTACGAAAAGAAGCGAGACTTCTTTCGCGTTATCAGTGACGCGTTTCGTGTCTTCGCGCGCCGATCTTCGGCCATTCTCGGCAGCGCCTGGGCCTTCGTAGTCGCGGTTTTCATCATCGCGGTTTGGGGAATAACCGGACCGACATTTCATTTTTCGGACACCTGGCAGTTGATCATCAATACGGGAACTACCATCGTTACCTTCCTGATGGTGTTCCTGATTCAAAACACCCAGAACCGCGACGCTAAGGCGATGCATCTAAAACTCGATGAAATCATTCGCGCACATGGAAAAGCCCGAAACGAACTGGTCGATCTGGAAAATCTCTCCGACGAAGACTTGAAGAGGCTGGAGGAGCAATTTAAAGAGCTGCGACAAAAAGCCGAGCGCGACGGCCCAAATGCGCGACACTCTCTGCCCGCGGAATCGCACTGAGCCCCTCAGGAAGCGGCGGCTTCTGGTTTTCGCGCGGCGCCAGTTCTCAAAAAAACTTTCCCACTCGGGCAAAGACGAAACACCTCGCAGTTGGCGCAATCCGGTTTGCGCGCGAAACAGCGGCGGCGGCCGTGCCAGATCAGCCAGTGGCTCCAAACGGCCCAATATTTTTTTGGAACTAGTTCCATTAAGTCGCGCTCGATCTTCTCCGGGTCCTTTTCCTTCGTCAGCCCGAGCCGCTGCGACAAACGGATCATGTGGGTGTCGACGACGATCCCTTCGTTTATGCCGAACGCGTTTCCCAAAACAACATTCGCCGTCTTTCGACCGACGCCGGGCAATTCGCGCAGCTTTTCCATCGAGTCAGGGACCTTTCCGCCAAATTTGTTGGCGATTGTCGATGTTGCCGCGCGAATGCTTTTCGTCTTGTTCCGGAAGAATCCGGTCGATTTGATCGCGTTCTCCAGCTCCGCTTGCGGCGCGGCCGCGTAATCTTTCGCGCTCCGATATTTCTTGAATAAGAGCGGCGTAACCATGTTCACCCGTTTGTCGGTGCATTGCGCCGAGAGAATCGTCGCGATTAGCAGTTCGAGCGGATTCTTGAAATTGAGTTCGGTGTGCGCATCCGGATAAATCTTCGGCCAAGCTTTGATCAGCCGCACGACTCGTTCACTGGCCTTCATTTACTTTGCGATGTCATTCCGAGCGAAGCGAGGAATCTCCCACTCGAAGTGCACGACACACAAGCGTAATTAGCGTGATCAATCAGCTTGTGAGAGATCCTTCACTTCGTTCCGGATGACGCGCTAACCTTGTTCCGCGTAGCGATCGAGTTTTTGCGCGAGCTCCGGCGGAACGTGCGCGACGATGAGAGCGCCTTCTCCTTCGTAACGCAGCTCAAGCACATGGCCGACGCGATGAATCTCAGCGACGAGCGCTGATTCGCTCGCGGGAATTCT
>DASTJU010000108.1:0-2379 GCA_035716295.1 Chthoniobacterales bacterium
TCTCATCGCGCGAGAGCGCGATGCGTGAGCGATCAGAGGAAGAGTCGCTCATTTTTTGAGCCGGTGTGCGCGCCGCTTTTTGATCACCGTCGGGTGGCCGCTCAAATCAAACGCCGAATTAATCAGTGACACATGGGTAAATGCCTGCGGAAAATTTCCGAGCTGCCGCTTCGATCTCGGATCGTATTCTTCGGCAAGCAACCCGAGATCGTTTCGAACAGAGAGTAAACGCTCAAACAGCTCGCGCGCTTCCTTCTTGCGACCAATGCCATGCAAACAGGAAGCCATCCAGAACGAGCAAGGCAGAAACACCCCTTCCCTTCCTGGCAACCCATCCACGCCTTCTTCTTCCGGCCGATAGCGAAGCACGAAACCGTCTCGCATCAGCTCCCGTTCGATCGCTTCGATCGTCCCTCGGATTCTCTTATCAGTAAACGGCAGAAACCCCGCGAGCGGCATCATCAGCAAACTCGCGTCGAGAGCGTCCGACCCGTAATATTGGGTAAAGGCTTTCTTGTCCGAACTGAATCCCTTCGCGCAAACTTCAGCATGAATTTGATCGCGAATCTTTCGCCACCGGCCGACACGTTCCCCAGCCGCGCATTTACATTCCTCCACTAATTTAACAGCGCGATCAAAAGCGACCCACGCCATCATTTTGGAATGGGTGAAATGTTTGGGACCGCCGCGCACTTCCCAAATTCCCTCGTCCGGTTTGTGCCAGTTTGATTCGAGAAAATCCATCAACGCCACTTGCAAGCGCCAATCGGTCTCGCGATTTTCGATTCCGGCCTCGTGCGCGCGATACATCGTCCCCAATACTTCGCCATAGACATCGAGTTGAAACTGACTGGAAGCGGCGTTGCCGATGCGCACCGGTTTTGAATTCTCGTAACCCGATAACCAGGGAAGCTCGAACTCTTCCAGGCGGCGTTCGCCGCGAACGCCGTACATGATTTGCATTTGATCGGCGCTGCCGGCAATTGCGCGCAAGAGCCATTCCCGCCAGCTCTTCGCTTCATCTTGATAACCGGCGCCGACCAGGGCGAGAAGCGTGAGAGTCGCATCGCGCAACCAGCAATAGCGATAATCCCAATTGCGCACGCCGCCGATTTCCTCAGGCAACGATGTCGTCGCCGCAGCAACGATCCCGCCGGTCGGCGCGTAAGTCAGGCCCTTGAGCACAACAAGCGAACGAACGACCGCGTCATCCCACGGAGTTTTGCGGTGACAACGCTTCGTCCATTTTTTCCAATATCTTTCCGTGTCCCGCAACGCGTGGTCGGCGTGAATGGCTCGCGGCGGTTCGGCATGCGATGCAAACCAGGTGAGCACAAACGGAACGCGCTTGCCTTTTTTGACTGCAAATTCGGCGACCGTGGTCAAATCTTTGCCCTGCGTTTTGACCGGCGTGCGCAAAATCAGTCCGTTCGGACCGGCAATCGCTTCCAATCCGCCGTGCTCCGTTCGCACCCACGGTATGGTGCGCCCGTAATCGAACCGGATGATCAACTCCATCTGCATCGCGACTTCACCGCGAATTCCCTCAACGATGCGAATGATGTCCGGGTTTTCGCCGCGCGGCGGCATGAAATCGATCAAACGCACCGCGCCGCTCTTCGTTTCAATTTCCGTTTCGAGAATCAACGTATCCCCGCGATATCGGCGACTGGTGTTAACGATCTTTTCTTTCGGCCAAAACCGCCAATGGCCATTGTCGCTCGTGCCTAACAACGATGCGAAACAAGCGCCGGAATCGAAACGCGGAAAGCAGAGCCAGTCTACGCAACCATCGCGACTCACGAGCGCGGCGGTCTGGGTATCGCTAAGAAAAGCGTAATCCTCGATCTTTGTCGTGGCCGCGGCCATTATCGCAGAAATAGACAATCATTAGGTTGTCGCGCAAAATCTAAGATCGACAACAATGAGCGCTGATACCCTTTGCTGGACAGACATCCCGGTTACCAACCTTGATCGCGCGATCAAATTTTATTCCGCTGTTCTTGGCAAAGAGGTCAAGAAACTATCAGAAGGCGCCGCAGACTACGGTCTGCTGCCGCACGGAGAACAAAATGCGTCTGGTTGCCTTTGCGTTCGGAGCGATAGCGGAGGCGTCAACAACACACCTTCGGCGAATGGTCCGCTGATATATTTGTTAGTCGAAGGCCGGCTCGATGAAGCGGTGGAAGCGGCGCGCGCCAACGGCGGAAAAATCCTGCGAGCTCGGCAACAAATCGGCGAACACGGATTTCGCGCGGTGATTATCGATTCAGAAGGCAATCGGATCGCGCTGCACACTTCGGCCGAGTCCCCTTAACCGGCGAACAACAATTTGCAAATCAGCCCGAGCAATCCGCTCGCGAGGATGACCGGGATGAT
>DASTJU010000109.1:0-2097 GCA_035716295.1 Chthoniobacterales bacterium
AGGCGTTGCCGCGCGGTCCTTTCCAGATCCCGATCTCCCGATCGCGCTTGAGCGCGTCGAGGAATTCAAGCGGTTCCTGACTTTTGGCGCGGCGCATGTTCCATTGCGAAAAGGCGCGCCCGACCGGATTGCGCAGTGAAATAATCAATTTCATTTTCGGGTTGTAGCGGGCGATGCGCTCGAGCGCGCGGGGATAATAAAGATAATCGGCCGTGACTTCTCCTGCGACCCGCCAGCGCCAGCCGGGATCGAAGTTGCCGAGCAAAATTCGATAGTCAGGATCGAAAGGGCCAGTTCGGCTCGAACTGAAGTGCTCTTCCTTGTCAAAAAAATGGAGCGCCTGGTCTCGCAGTAGCGCGATGTGCGGATGTTGCGCCAGAAAATCGTGGATCGCAGTCGTGCCGGCTTTTTGCACACCGGCGACTACGAAATTTACCTGGTCAACCTTTCGGCGCCGAAAAGAAACCGATTCCACGTCCGAAACAGTACCACTTTTCGAGCAACGCGAAAACTAGATCGACAATTTGCAGGCAACGATTAGTCAGAGTTTATCGGCACCGTGGAAGAATCGACGCAGAGGACAAGTGAAGGCTTTGAAGATCTGGCCTGGATCTTCACTTGCGATAGTCGCAATCGCGGCCTTATCCGCCAGGGTTTCGATGAAGCGGGACTACTTTGGAAGGCGGTAAAAGCGACGTCGGGAAACATTCTGGAAATCGGACGCAACCTTGCCGGTTCCACTGTTTTGCTCGCTGCGGCCACTGGACCAGATCGCGAGATTTATTCGATCGATAACAGGTCGAACGAAGATCGCGCGTGCAAAGATTATCTGGCGGCTGTGGCAAACAAAGGGCGGGTGCACTTGCTGGTGGCGGATTCGCGCGTGCCGCTGCCGAACTTAAGATGTGGCTTTCTGTTCATCGATGGCGATCACACTTTTGAGGGCGTGCTCGCGGACGTAACTGCGCACTGGAACGCGCTGCAATCCTCAGGCGAATACCCGGCGCTGGTGGCGTTTCATGACGCCTTGCCCAATGACAATTTCAAATGGCGCGATGCCGATCGGAGACTGAAGCGTCTTTCGATCCGCGTGAAAAACAAATTTCGAAGACGGCAAAAACCGGAAGTCGCGCCCGCTTACGAGCCGGGCGTGTTGAAAGTATGCGATGAACTGATTCGTCAGGGATTGGCTGCGAAATGGCGGTCGGCCGGCTCGATGCTGGTAATGAGAAAGCTGGGTGATTTGCCACGAAATTTTTTAGAAGTCGCGCGCGAGCTGCCGCAGGCTTAGCCGGCGATATTATCCCGTCGCTGCAGTCGACAGTCGGCGGCAAACCCAGTAGATAGTTTTCGGAGCTGCTGAATTCATGACCCCTGGTTCACGCGCGGTGTTTTGCGCTTTCGTTTTGACGGGAGCGCTAATCGCTAGTTTCGCCTTATCGCAAACGTCGGAACCGGAAGGCCACGTCACCGCCATTTTTCACGACGTCCAACTTTTGCCGGAACAAGCCGACGCACGGCCGGCCGCGATGAACGACAAAGTGGACGACGGCACCGCGCTTCGAACCGGAGACGATTCGCGCTCGGAACTGACCTTTGCCGATCTGACAATTACGCGTCTGGGTGCGAACACGATCTTTAGCTTCAACAAGGCGGGTCGCAGCGTCCGGTTGGACAGCGGCGCGATCCTGCTCTACGCGCGGAAGAATTCCGGCGCCGCCCAGATTTTGACAAAAGCGGTATCGGTCGGGATCACTGGCACGACCGTGATCGTCGAAGCGAAGCCGGACAGTTACGATCAACTGATGGTTCTGGAAGGCGATGCGCGTTTCTCGTTGAACAATTTTCCAGATCAAGCGACCGAAGTCCGCGCGGGAGAACTGCTCCTTGTGAAAGCCGGCGCGAAGAAACTTCCGAAACCCGGGCGAATCGATTTGAGACGGATCATGAATACGCATCCGCTGATCAAGGATTTTCCGCCGCTACCGAGTCTGGACCTGATTCTCGCGGTAGCAGACGGACGCAATCTTAATCTTCCACCGCCGCAACCGCAGCCGCCGCCGCAGATTGTTGGCACAGGTTCTCAAGGCGGACCGT
>DASTJU010000110.1:0-8698 GCA_035716295.1 Chthoniobacterales bacterium
AAGCCTTCGCGGCCGGTCGAGAGCTGCGAAATTCCGACCAGCATTCCGCTTTTGTAAAAATAGGCACGCTGTTCTTTGATGCTGATTTTCACCGAGGGCTTGCCGCCAATGTGATCGCCGTCCCAGTAGGAGACGTTGTCAGCCGGCGCGCCGGTAGTTGGAGCGGGGCCGTGAACGCCGCCGAGATATTGGGCTTGTCCTGAGTAGCGGACGTCCTCCTGACAGCTGGTAACCAACAAAACCGATATTCCGAAGAGCGATAAAAGGATCAGCCGATAAAATGAAGAACGCATAAAAACTTTTCGGTCGAACCCTTTACCGGCGAAGGATTCAAGTCAAGGGATGTGGGTTCTAGAGGAGTTGTCGACCTTCGGCCCTTTCCGCGGCTTGAATTGTGCTTTCTTCGCAGGCAGCGTTTCCGGCATGCCGACTTACGAGTATCACTGCCAGAAGTGCGACAAGAATTTTGAGATGTTTCAATCGATGCGCGACGAACCGTTCCGGGAATGTCCCAAGGACCTTTGCCAGCTTCCAAAATGGGGCCACGGCAAAGTAAAACGCCTGCTCGGGACCGGCGCGGGGCTTATTTTCAAAGGCTCCGGTTTTTACACTACCGATTATCGGAGCAAGGCCTATCAGGACGCGGCCAAGAAAGAAGCGCCCACCGCTGCGGGTGAAAAATCCGGCGCTGGCAAAGAATCGAAGACGCCCCCGCCAAAAACATCGACCACTAAACCGAAAGAGGAATCGGCAGCATGACGACGACAACAACAATGACGAAAGTGGCTTGCGGGGAGTGCCGGCACGAAAACGAAGCCGAGCGTATCTATTGCCACAATTGTGGCGAACGCCTGGACCGCTCCGGCGTAGTCGTGCAAAAAAAATCGCAGGATCCCCAGGAAGCGTATCGGCGTTTGCAGAAAATGTTGGGACCCCCGGACAGAACCCGCCGGAATTTTTTCGCGATCAGCAAACTCGCTTTGGCCGCGGCAGTGGTCGCCGCGTTGGTGGAGATCGCGCTGCCGCCGGAACTTCCAGCACCAACGAAGAATTTTCCGACGCAAATCGATCTCGATTTGGAAAACGCGGCTTCGTTTCAAAAAGCCGGTCCGCTGGAATATTCGCAGGACCAGGTCAATGCGTATCTGGCGTATCGATTCACGAGCAAAAAAAAGGTGTTGAATAACGCGGTGCTGACGTTCGTCCGCGGAACCGCTTCTTTCCAGGAAGGCTCCTGCACGATCGGCGTGGAACGCTCGCTTTTCGGATATTCACTTTTCAGCCGCGCCTCTTATCGGGTCGATACAGGCGCGGGAAAAATTGCGGCCACAAATAATGGAGGCTGGATCGGCCGCCTGCCGGTTCATCCCATGATCATGCAATTCGGCGGCATCATTTTCGCCGATGTATGGTCGGCGCTCGAGCGCGAGCGGAAGTTGGTCGGAAAAATGGGAGCGGTCAGCTTCCACGACGGCAGCGTCACCATTACAACGCCGACTCGCTAAAAAGGAAGTGGCCGGGAGCCCGCCATTTCTCCATCGGACTCACCGGCCAACCAACCAATCAACAATCTGTTTTAGTTTTCGCTAATAACGGAGACCCATGTTCCGCAAGAGCTGTCCGCTGATCGCACCGTCCACGCGCAGGCCGTGGTCGCGCTCATACGCTTGAATGGCGTAATGCGTCCGCGGTCCCATGGCTCCATCGATCGCCCCGCGATAGTAACCAGCGCGCGCCAGTCGCGACTGGACTTGGATCACGATTGATCCATTTCCGTAGGTGTTGTAACCGGGCCGGTTATAACCGTAGGAGCCGTAGCTGTAGTCGTACGGGTAATAACTGGAGTAGCCGTACGAGTACGGGTAACCAAATCCAAATGAAACGGACGGTCCGTACGAATAATACGGATAGCCGTAGCCATATGAGCGGTAGCCGTAGTTATAGGATCCGGACGGATAACTGTATCTCGTCCTGCTCCCCGACACGACTCTGGTTCGGTTGCTGAAATTTCCAGTTCGAACCGCGGTGCTTCCGCCGGTTGATATTTGCCGAGTTCGGACGGTGGTTCTGTTTCCGCCGGTTGTCATTGTAGTGGTCGCGGTCGACTTTGCTGCTCGTACTTTTGTTTTCGAGCGAGCCTGGTCGTTCCCGTGGGCCGCCATAGCAACCGACCCAGTTAACATCGCCCCTGCGACCACGCTTATTAATATGTGCCTTGTTTTCATAATCCTGTTTTGGTTCTAGAAATTAGACGTTAGAAGCCGCCCAGAGTTTCACCCTATTTTGAACTAAATTCGGCGATCGTGCTCGCCACGGGGAGCGGGGCGCAACTATTCTGACGCCAACTGCTTGTGAAATCAGAAATTCGCCGAATTCTCGCCGGTGCGTTCTCGGTATTGTCGATCTTGGCGTTCGATTCAGTCGCCGCGACACCGAGTGAGCGGAGCGTCAGCCCTTCGGGGCAATTTATCCTTTATGGCGGTGATGCGGCATGGCGCGGTGCGGTCTCCGCGCTGGCCGAGCGCACCAAAGCCAATCTGCTCGCACTTTTGCAACGACGCGATCAATGGGTCACCGCGACTGTTCTTAATTTGCAATCGCGGACGCCGAACCTGCCGGAAATTCCGAGTGTGGCATTACGTTTTAGCCAAACCGGTTCCGGTTTGAAACTGCAGCTCGATCTCGCCATTTCGCGGGAAATAAATTCCGTCGCGACGGAACGGGAACTTTTGCGCGCGATTCTGCTCGAAATGATTTATCGCAATCAAACCGCGATCGCTCCGGGCGATGTTTACGTTGAGCCGCCGGGCTGGCTGGTGGAAGGTCTGCTGGCGTTGACGCCGAATCGTGATCGCGCATCGCTCATCAACGCGCTGGCTGTGTCGGAGCGAGTCACGCCGCTCAATGAATTTCTGGGCCAGCGTTCCGAATTGCTCGATTCCACAGGACGATTGCTTTATCGGGCCTATTCGTTGGCGCTGGTGCAATTGCTCATCGAAAGCGGCGAGGGTCATGCGCGCCTCGGCCGTTACGTCGACAATCTCTCATTCGCCTCAAATGATCCGCTGCGCGATTTGGAAGCGGCATTTCCCCAACTTGCTGGGAACGGCGAAAAATCCTGGACGTCGAAGATTGCAGAGATCAAGAGTTCAGGGCGCGCTGATCTTCTGACTTTTTCGCAGACGGAGGAAAAGCTGGCTGATCTTTTGCGGACAAAATTTTCAGCGGCCGACGGCCGCGACAAGTTTGTGTCACTCGAAGATCTCTACCAAAAAAAGCTGAATTCAACGCAGCGGCTGGCGCTCCAAAAATTTAGTCAGGAGTTAATGCTCCTGGCTGCGCACGCTAATCCGGTGCTGCGCCCAGTCGTCCAGGATTATCAGCAGCTGGCGGCGCAGCTCGCGCTCGGAAAAAATCGCGCCGCGCCGACCCGCCTGGCCGAATTGAAAATTTTACGCGCGAAACTATCCGCGCGAATGAGCGAGGTCGACGATTACCTGAACTGGTTCGAAGCGACTCAATTGAAAACGCGGAGCGGTCTCTTTGAGGATTATCTCAACACCTCAAACGCAGCCGTTCCTTCCCCGGCGCACAGGAAGGATGCGTATTCCGCTTATCTCGACGCAATGGAAGAGCAATTCTAAGTCGCCCATGCACCAATCATTACCGAACACAATCGATTACGTCGAAATCCCCTCGCGCAATCTCGTCGCGACAAAGAAATTCTTCTCCGCACTTTTCGGTTGGTCGTTCGTCGATTACGGACCCGATTACGCCTCGTTCGATGATGGTCGAATGACTGGCGGTTTCTTTGCGTCCGAAAAAACCGCCGACGTGAGCGCGGGCGCACCGCTGCTTGTCTTTTATCATGGCGCACTGGAGAAGATGAAAACGAAGGTTGTCGATCTTGGCGGACAAATGACGCGTGAGATTTTCGAATTCCCGGGCGGCCGCCGCTTCCATTTTCGCGAGCCTGGCGGGAGCGAGCTCGCCATTTGGTCGGACAAGTAGATGTCGATCTTGCGAGCAGTTGCTCATTTGATAGTTCATCATTAAGATAGTCGCCGCGCTTTAAGCCGCGCGTTTTTCTTGATGCAGAAGATTGGATTTGCCGAAGCCCTCGATTCGATCGTGGCGAGCGACCCGCGTTATCAGCGCGAGGCCTACATTTTTTTGCGCGACTCGCTCGACTTCACGACCAAGCAGCAAAAAAAAGCAAAAGGCACAACGGTGCGGCATGTCTCGGGACCGGAGTTGCTCGAGGGCGTCCGGCAGTACGCGCTCAAGGAATTCGGACCGATGGTGGTGACAGTCTTCGATAACTGGGGGATTCGTTCCTGTGAAGACATCGGTCACATGGTCTTCAATCTCATTGGCGCCGGAATTTTCGGAAAGACCGACCAGGATTCGATCGAGGATTTTAAGGCCGTTTACGATTTTCAGGAGGCGTTCGTGAAGCCGTACTCTCCGGAAAAGAAAGCTGAAGTCCCGAAGAGTTTACCCGCGCCAAAGGTTTCGTGACGGGCGCGGTCCCGCTACTTCATTGCAATTCACGGTGGCCAATAAATTTGTGTATCGCGTTGAAGTAGCAGGGTTAATTTCTGCAATTGTATTTAGCATGGTGAATTTGAAAGCAGCCACGGTGAATGACTCCGCTGTCATCACGTTTCCGCCGAGCTCGGTCCAGAAATGGGTCCTGCCCGACGGTCTGACGCTGATTGTCCAGGAAGACCGAAGCGCGCCGGTGGCAAGTGTTCAGGCTTGGTGCGGCACCGGCAGCATTTTCGAGGACGAGAAATTGGGCGCCGGGCTTTCGCACATTCTCGAGCACATGCTCTTCAAGGGAACCAAAACGCAATCGAGCAACGCGATCGCGCAAAAGATCCAGGACGTCGGCGGTTACATCAACGCTTACACCTCCTTCGATCGCACCGTCTATTGGATCGACGTCCCGAAAGATGGAGTGCAAACGGCGCTCGCGATTTTGTCCGATGCGATGATGAATTCAACGCTGCCGCCCGAGGAATACACCAAGGAACAGGAAGTCATTCGGCGCGAGTTCGCGATGGGCTTTGACGATCCCGACCGGCAGGCGGGCCTGCTTCTGTTCGCGACCGCCTATCAGCGACATCCGTATCGCCTGCCAGTGATTGGCGAGATGGAAATTTACAACCAGCTCACTCAGGAGCAGGTGATGCAGTATTACAAATCGCGTTACGTGCCGAACAATTTGACCTTCATCGTCGTCGGCGATGTCGATGGAGAAAAAGTGCATCAGCAATTGGCCGATTTTTTCAAGAGTTATCCGGAGAAGTCGCTCAAGCCGGTTTTCGTTCCGGAAGAACCACCCCAGCTCGGCCGTCGCGAAGTGCACAACGAATTCGCGACCGAACTAAGCCGGCTATCATTGGCCTGGCACATTCCCGAGATCACCCATCCAGATGTTCCGGCGCTCGATTTGCTTTCAACCATTTTGGGTGAGGGGCGCAGCTCGCGTTTGTATCGGCGCGTCCGGGAAGAAGCCGGTCTTGCTTTCGGCGTCTCAGCATTTTCCTACACCCCGGGCGATCCGGGACTGCTTGGGGTGGACGCGACTGTCGATCCAAAGAAACGCGACGACGCTGAGAAGTTGATCTTGCAGATCATCGCTGAAGTGAAACAGGCCGGCGTGACCGCGGATGAGTTGATGAAAGCGAAAAAAATGTCGCTCAGTCATCATCTCGACGCCCTCACGACCATGCGCGGGCAGGCGTCCGATCTCGGATCAAACTGGTTGCTCACTCGAAACCTGAATTTCAGCCGCGACTATCTGACCGCCGTCCAAAAAATCACGCTGGACGATATTCGCCGCGTCGCAGCGAAGTATCTTGTCGATCAGAATCTGACCGTTGCGTCGCTGAATCCCAAAGGTTCGCTCGGCGCGAAACAGGAGACTTCGAAACCGGCCGCGGTCTCTGAGATTCAGAAATTCGAGCTGTCCAACGGTCTGCGTCTGCTCGTGCGCGAAGATCCGCGCTTACCGCTGGTTTCGATGAGCGCCGTTTTTCGAAGTGGTTTGCTAGCCGAAACACCGGAGACGAATGGAATCACGCGATTGACCGCTCGCGTTTTGCTCAAAGGCACAAAGACACGCACTGCCGAGCAAATCGCGGATCAGATCGAAGCGATTGGCGGATCGATCTCGAGCGACGCCGGCAATAACAGCATGAGCGTCGGCGTTCATGTAATGAAGCCGGACCTCAAGACCGCCGCCGATTTGCTGGCCGATGTTTTGCTCAACGCGAACTTTCCGGAGAAGGCAGTCGCGCGCGAAAAAGAAGTCCAAATTGCCGGCATCAAACAAGAAGAGGAACAGTTGACGGCAGTCGCGCGCAACATTTTACGGCAGGCGCTGTTCACCGACCACCCTTACGCACTGCGCGCGAACGGCTCGCCCGAATCGGTCCAGCATCTTGCTCAAAAAGATCTTGTCGGGTTTCGCGATAAATATCTGGTCGCGAAAAACAGCGTGATCTCAGTTTTCGGAAACGTGAACGCGGCCGAAGTGAAACAACTGTTCGAGCAGTCCCTCGGTAAAATGAAACCCGGCTCACTCGCGTTGACCGATGCCCGCCCGTCCGCGCCGATCCCTAAAATCGAGAATGTCGAAAGCAACAAGGAAAAAGCGCAGGGCGTGATCATGGTTGGCTATCGCGGCGTAGACATGTTCGACAAAGATCGACATGCACTCGAGTTGATCGACGAAGCGAGCAGCGATCTCGGATCGCGCTTTTTCATTCGGATTCGCGAGCAGATGGGATTGGCGTATTACGTAGGCGCGAGCCAAATGCAGGGACTGGTTCCCGGCCTGTTTGCGTTTTATCTCGGGACCGATCCACAAAAAATCGAGCCGGTGAAGACGGCCTTGCTCGACGAGATTCGGAAGCTGGCCAGCGAAGGTCTGACCAACGAAGAGCTCACCCGCGCGAAAAAGAAGCTGATCGGCCAGCATCAAATCGCGATGCAGAGCAACGATTCGTTCGGTTATCAGTGCGCGTTGGACGAGCTTTACGGGCTTGGTTTCGATTATTACAAAAACCTTGAGCGCGACACGGAAGCGGTCACACTCGATGAGATCAAGCGGGCGGCGGCAAAATATTTCCGCGATCAACCGTATGTTTTAGCTACGGTGCGACCACCAGAGAAGCCTCCGGCTGCGAAACAAAAGTGAACCATGGCTGAAGTCCAAACCAGTACCCAGAGCGGAGAGCTTTCTCAGCGCTTCATCGAATTCGTGATGATGCACGCACAGAACGCCGCCCTCTTTCTCGGTCAGATTCCAAATCCAAAAACGGGCGAAGGCGAAGTGAACCTCGAGCTCGCGAAAATGTTCATCGATCAACTGGCGATGATTCAGGAAAAAACCCGCGGCAATCTCAGTAGTGAAGAAGCGACCGTGCTTCGCAACACGCTCGCGAATTTGCAGATGGTGTATGTCGAAGTTGCGCAGCAAGCACCCAAAGGCGCCGCGCAACCGCAGCGACCTCCGTCCGAATCAAAACCGGAAACATCGAAAGAGACGCCCGAGCAACCGCCAATCGCGCCCTCGACTGAATCCGAGTCGAAGAAAAAATTCACCAAGAACTACGGCTCCTAAATTGAAGAGACGCGTCGCCCGCGTCGTCGAAGGTCAAGACCGCCGCTACATTGTCGGTCTGCGAACTTAATTACGTGCACGCTCGGGCGAAAAATGGGAATGGCAATGGCGCGAAGATCGTCGCTGAGTCGATGGACGCAGCCGAAGGGGCCGGGCTGCGTTATATCAGCGATGATCGGCCGGGTTACACTCGAAGATCCAAAGGCAAAAATTTCGACTGGCTGGACACAGAAGGAAAAGTCATTCGCGATGAGCAACGGCTTTTGCGATTGAAACGCCTCGCCATTCCGCCGGCGTGGGCGGATGTGTGGATTTGTCCCGCGCCCAACGGTCATGTTCAGGCGACGGGTCGCGATGCACGTGGCCGCAAACAATATCTCTACCACGAGCGCTGGCGCGAGGTTCGTGACGAAAACAAATACGATCGCATAATCAGCTTTGGCAAAGCGTTGCCGAAGATCCGCCGGCGAATCGCGCGGGATTTAAAATTACCGGGATTGCCGCGAAACAAAGTCCTGGCGACGGTTGTGGAGCTGCTCGAGCGCACCTTCATCCGCATCGGGAACGAAGAATACGCGCGCGAAAATAAATCGTTCGGCCTGACCACGATGAAAGATCGACATGTTGAGGTCAGAGGCGCGAAGTTGCGTTTTCGCTTTCGAGGCAAGAGCGGTCGCGAGCACGAGATCGACGTGACCGATCGCCGCACGGCGAAAATTATTTCCAAACTTCAAGATTTGCCCGGCCAGGATTTGTTTCAGTACGTTGATGAGGAGGGCGAGATTCGCGACATCACTTCGCAGGACGTGAACGAGTACCTGCGCGCGATTACCGGCGAAGATTTCAGCGCGAAAGATTTCCGGACGTGGGCTGGAACCGTTCTGACTGCGATCGGGCTCAAGGCCCAGGAAAAATTCGAGAACCCGACGCAGGCGAAAGCGAATATCAAAACCGCGATCAGCGCCGTGGCCAAGATTCTTGGCAACACGCCAGCCATATGCCGGAAGTGTTATGTGCATCCGGCAGTGCTCGACAGTTATCTCGATCAAAAACCAATCAATG
>DASTJU010000111.1:0-2216 GCA_035716295.1 Chthoniobacterales bacterium
GTTAGACCGCTTTCATTTGGCATTTCGATCTCCGGAAATGCGCCGAGATCGATTACATCAAAGCCCTCTCCAAGCAGCTGTCGAAGTTCTCGCGTCTTGTGTTGATTGCGCGTCGCGAGAAGCAAATCCATTTTCTTTTCCTGTTTTCCTGCTTTCCTGATTGATAATCCGATGAGCAGCGAGCGCCGCAAACCATATCCATTCGACCAGATCGAGCCCAAGTGGCAGGCCATCTGGGACGAGCGCCAGATTTTTCACGTTGCTAATCCTGGCGAGAAAAATTTCGATGCGGCCAAACCGAAATTCTACGTGCTCGATATGTTTCCGTATCCGAGCGGCGCCGGCTTGCACGTCGGGCACCCGGAAGGTTACACCGCCACCGACATCATCGCGCGTTACAAGCGGATGCGCGGATTCAACGTCTTGCATCCGATGGGCTGGGACGCGTTCGGCCTGCCGGCCGAACAATACGCGATCAAGACCGGTCAGCATCCGGAACTGACGACACGCGAGAACGTCGCCAAATTCAAATCGCAACTGAAGCGGATCGGGTTTTCCTACGATTGGCAGCGTGAGATCAACACCACTGATCCGCGTTACTTCAAGTGGACGCAGTGGATCTTTCTCCAGATTTATAATTCGTGGTTCAATCCGAAATCGAACAAGGCCGAACCGATCTCGACTTATCGCGGCAAGAATCCGGATGAAGTTCGACTCGCTTACGTTGCCGATGTGGCGGTGAACTGGTGTCCGGAGCTCGGCACCGTCCTGGCCAACGAAGAAGTGGTCGATGGCAAAAGCGAGGTGGGCGGATTTCCAGTCGTTCGGCGGCCGATGCGGCAATGGATGTTGCGTATCACCGCTTACGCGGAGCGATTGATCGATGAACTTGAAGGGCTCGATTGGCCCGAAGGAATCAAATTGCTTCAGCGAAATTGGATCGGCCGAAGCGAAGGCGCCGAAGTCGATTTCAAGATCGACACCAAAAAGATACGCGTTTTCACCACTCGGCCGGACACGCTTTACGGCGCCACTTATATGGTGCTCGCCCCGGAACATTCACTGGTCGATCTGGTCGTAACCGAAGAGCAATGGCCAGCCGTCCGGGAATATCGCGAAAAGACTGCGCGCAAAAGCGATCTCGAACGAACTGAGCTGGCCAAAGAAAAAACCGGCGTCTTCACCGGCGCGTTTGCGGTCAATCCAGTCAACGACGAGAAAATTCCAATTTGGGTTGCCGATTACGTTCTGCTCGGCTACGGCACCGGCGCGATCATGGCCGTGCCGGCGCACGACGAACGCGACCTCGAATTCGCGCGCAAATTTAGTTTACCGATTCGGCAGGTTGTTCAGCCGCCAGGCGGCGAGGAGCCGATCGGTTTTATCGGCGACGGCGTCGCGATCAACTCGCCAATCATCGATGGCTTACAATCACGCGAAGCAATTCGCAAAATCACCGCCTGGCTCGAGGAACGAGATCTTGGCAAGCGCGCAATTAATTACAAATTGCGCGACTGGCTTTTCTCACGGCAGCGTTACTGGGGCGAACCGTTCCCGATCGTTTGGGAGTCGGAGCCGGACGGGCAGCATCGACATCATCGCGCGCTTGATGAAAGCGAGCTCCCGGTGGTGCCGCCGCCATTGGAAGATTACAAGCCGACCGGCACGGGCGAACCGCCGCTGGCCAAGGCGAAAGATTGGATTCGTTACTCCAAGAACGCTGCGCGCGAAACCAACGTGATGCCGCAATGGGCCGGCTCCTGTTGGTATTACGTGCGCTTTTGCGATCCGCAGAACGACAAGCGCTTCGTTGACGAAAAGGCTGAGAAATATTGGATGGGCGGTCCGAAACCCGGCGGAATCGATCTCTATATTGGCGGGACCGAGCACGCCGTGTTGCATCTCCTCTACGCGCGTTTCTGGCACAAAGTGCTCTTCGACCTCGGCCACCTTTCGAAATCGGAGCCGTTTCAGCGGTTGGTAAACCAGGGAATCATTCTCGGCGAAGACAATCAGAAGATGTCGAAGTCGCGCGGCAACATCATTGGCCCAGACGACGTGATCGACCAGTACGGCGCAGACGCGTTTCGTTGCTATGAAATGTTCATGGGGCCACTCGAGCAAATGAAACCGTGGAGCATGCGCGGCGTGGAAGGCGTCTCTCGATTCCTCGCCCGGGTCTGGCGCTTAATGATGGACGAAAATCAAGCTGGCGA
>DASTJU010000112.1:0-6702 GCA_035716295.1 Chthoniobacterales bacterium
TGAGCGCCGAATGTAGCCGCCTGGGCAATATACGCAAGCGATGAAACCGAAGGACGCACTGCTGGAGAGATGGGAGGAGATCCTCGCTCAAAAGGGCGATGCGCCCGCCATTTTCAATACCCGCGGCGAGGTCGTGCGAACTTTTCTACAAATCGAAGAACATGCGCGGCAGATCGAAGCGAAGATGCCCGCAGTTCAGCCGCACAACGTAAGCGCGATTCAAATTGGAAATCATGATGACTGGCCGTCGCATTTCCTGGCTTGTTTGCGCCGGCAGCTCGTAATTCTTCCGATCGATGAATCGGTCAGCAAGCAACAAGCCGAGGCAGCGGTCTCGGTCGCGGCGGAAAGCGGAATCAACGATTGGGGCGACAAGCCGCCAACGCTTTTCAAGCTAACCTCCGGCACAACGTCCGCGCCACGCATGATCCGGTTTCGGAGCGAGCAGCTCCTGGCTGATTGCGACCAGATTTGCGACACGATGGGAATTACCGATGTCGATCTTAACTTCGGTGTCATTCCAGTTTCGCATTCCTACGGATTCAGCAATCTGCTCACGCCACTAATCGCTCGTGGGGTATCGCTGGTTTTGAGCCGCGACCGAACACCGCGCGCCGTCCTCGAGGACCTCGCGAAGACGAACGCCACCGTTTTTCCCGGCATGCCGGTTTTCTATCAAGCGTTTTGCGAAATGGAGAATGTTCCGCCGCCCCCGAAGCTGCGCCTTTGCATTTTCGCGGGCGCGCCGTTGCCAGTTGCCACCGCGAAGAAATTCCGGGAAAAATTCGGATTGCCGATCCATTCCTTTTACGGCGCGTCGGAGTGCGGCGGAATTTGCTACGACCGCGAGGCCGCGAACGATGTCGAAGGTTTCGTCGGCGCGCCGATGAAAGATGTCGATCTTGAAATGGTCGATCCAAATGCCGAGGCGAGTCAGATCCGAGTCCGAAGCGCGGCCGTAGGTGATGATTACTTTCCCGATGTGGACGAAGAAAAATTGGGCAATGGCGTTTTCGTTCCGGACGATCTGCTCGCGCGTCACGGTTCCGGTTTCAAAATCGTTGGTCGCACCTCGGACGTGATCAATGTCGCCGGGAAAAAAGTGAACCCGGCCGAGATTGAAGAACGCTTACTCCGCTTTCCCGGCGTTCGTCAGGCGGTCGCCTTTGGTCGTCCCGCAGGCGCGGGATTACGCAATGAGGAAGTCGCCGCCTGCGTCGTAGCGGATGTCGATCTGACCGAGAATGAGTTGCTGGAATTCTGCCGACGCGCGTTGAGCGGGTGGCAGGTGCCGAAGCGGATTTTTATCATGGATTCAATCCCGGTCAGCGAGCGTGGAAAAATCAACCGCCGGGAACTGGCGCGACGCTTCCGCAAGTAGGATCGATCATTGCTCGGCGAGAAAAATTCTTTGTCATTTGCCGAGAAGCGGGCATTGCTACCGAGTTGAGCGGCAGGAAAAGTGCAGGCCCTCCAGGTTCGAGATTAATGAAACAGAAGAAATCTAAACAGAGCGCGCGGATTCTGGTCTTGGAACCGGAAGAAGAATTGGGGTCCGCAATCTTAAATGTCCTGCAGGAAGCGGCACCGGATGCGCTGGTTGAAATGACGCGCAGCCTGGAGGAAGCGCAGCAGCTTGTTCTCGGAGTGAAACCCGAGCTCTTTGTTCTCGATGTCGATGCCATTCAGGATCTCGGCCAGGATTTTCTTTACGATTTGCGAACGAGCCACCCGAATGCGCGCGCGATCGTTTTGACCGGCGTTCATTTGCCCGAGCAGCGTGAAGAAGTAGCCGGACTCGGCGCAATTCATTTCCTCGAAAAGCCGGTCGCGCACTGGGATTTTGTCGAGCTCGTGAAGCGTTTAATGCAACCGGCGAAGGAAACGGCAGCTGAGAAATTCCAGGGGACACTTCGCGATCTCCAGTTCACCGACATTATTCAACTCAAATGCATGAGCGGCGCGACCGCGGTGGTGGAATTTACCGGGCCGAGCGGCGAAAAGGCGCGGGTGTTTTTTGAGAAAGGCCAGGTCTATCACGCGACTGCTCCGGGCCGACAAGGGATGGAAGCGTTCAATGAGATTGTTCGTTGGAAAGGCGGGACCGTTTCCGAAGTCGCCGACGCGCCTTCCGGCACGCGATCGATCGAGATGGACTGGCAGCATTTGCTCATGGAAGCAGTGCGCGGCGCCGATGAAGCCGAGGCCGCTCCGCAGAAAAAATCGCGTCGTAAGAAAGGCAATCCAAAACTCCTGGTAGTCGACGATAGCCTGATGCTGCTCAGTTTCGTGAAAGAGGTTTTGATCGAAGCGAATTATGAGGTGACGACGGCATCGAACGGCGAGGAAGCGGTCCGCGCCGCGCAAAGCGGTGTGCCCGATCTCATTTTACTGGATTTCATTTTGCCGGACATGAAAGGGGACGAAGTCTGCCGGCGTTTACTCGAAAATCCCGGGACCGCGACCATTCCAGTTGTCTATATGTCTGGCTACGGAGCCGAGCTCCAGGCCAGCCGAAGCGAAAATTCAAATGTGATTGGGTTCTTGAATAAACCGTTCACTTCGGATTTGCTTATCAAAACCGTAGAGACCCATATGCCGAAGAAATCGGAAGAGTCCGAGCCAACCCAGCCAAAAGACGCGGAACCGACACCAGCGACGGAAGTGGACTTTCCCGTCGAGCAGGAGCCGGCCTACCGCGAAGCGAGCGAAGTTGGACCGGACGTCACCCAAACGGCGGAAGTTCCATGGTGGACTCCAGCCCCCACAACCGATGTGCCAGCGGCGACACCGGCGGCGTTCGAACCCGCGGCCGAGCAATATCACATCCCCGACGACTCACTCACCGGCGGCGATTATTTCTCCGGCGACACGCGCTTTTTCTCAATGAACCGCGCGCTCCAAATCATCGCGACCCAAAAATTGACCGGGACCCTGCGCCTTTTCTGGGACAAACAGCCGGTCGAGCTTCTGACTCAAAACGGGCAGGTCTTGTTTGCGACTTCGCGCGACCCGGAACTTTATTGTCCCGAAGCACCCGTGACCCTGGGACATGTCGAGTCGGATCGAGTCGCGACCGCGCGTGCCCATCAACAGGAAACCGGTTGTCCACTGTTCATCACGCTCGCGCAGGAGAATCTGATTTCACAAGAACCGGCAATGGAGCTGTTGCAGCAGCACGGACAAAAGCTTTTTTCCGAGTTGTGGAGCGTACCCTGCGTTCGCTTTTCGTTCGAGCAAGGACAGCTCCCCGATTTCGCCACGGCGCTTCCGGGCGATCTCGATGTCGATCAATGGGCCCTGGCGACGTTGCGCTTTGTCCAATTTCCGGAACTGGGCGACCGCGCTTACTACGACCCCACTTCCGTTCCGGCTTACACCCGCGATGGATTCGAGCGAGTACAGAGTTTGCGGCTGACCGTTGCCGAAGCGCAATTCGCTTCCCAGTTCAACGGCGTTCGTTCCGTTCAACAGATCGCAAAAAATCTGCGACTCGACTTGAAATTCGCGAGCGTTACGCTTTTCCGGTTCCTCGCCCTTGAAATTGTCGAATGCTGGCCGGGCGGCAGCGCGTCTGGGCAGGAACGGAAAGGGATGTTCCAGCGACTCGGCCAGGCGATCGGTCTCGGCGAGTAGCATCCAAACTTTCGGTCGATGAATAAGACGCTCGTCGTCGATATCGGCGGCACGCACGTGAAGCTGATGGTCGAAGGTGCCGAGCAGCGAATGTTCGATTCCGGGCCGCAGATGCGGCCAGCGGACTTTGTCGGACAAGTGAAGGAGAAAAGTCGGGGTTGGAACTTCGACAACGTCTCAATCGGCTTTCCTTCGCCGGTCCGCGGCGGTCAGATAACCAAAGAGCCGAAACATCTCGGCCAGGGCTGGGTCGGGTTTGATTTTGGTAAGTCGTTAGGCAAACCGGTGCAAGCCATCAACGACGCCGCGATGCAGGCGCTGGGAAGTTATCACGGCGGCCGAATGCTTTTTCTCGGGCTCGGCACCGGGCTCGGTTCCGCGTTTGCTCTCGAAAATAGATTGTTCCCGCTCGAGTTGGGCGATCTTCCTTATCGAGATCGCGACATCATTGAAAATTTTCTCGGCATTCCCGGAATCGAACGACTGGGAGAAGAGGAATGGAAACAAGAAGTAATCTTCGCGGTCACGCAGCTAAAAAAATCGTTCATCGCCGATTACGTCGTTCTTGGCGGCGGCAACGTGCACCGGTTCGCGGAATTGCCGGAAGGAATTGAGCGCGGCAAAAATGAAAACGCGTTCATCGGTGGCGTCCGGCTTTGGGAAACAGAGGCCGGCCAAGACACGGCGAAGTGGCAAATTTTCTAACCGGTCGCTAAAGACAGCGATTTATTGGCGAACACGCTGAGCGTGGTTTGTTGTTTTTCTGGATTTCGACGGCAGCGAGGCCGAGTAATCCTTGTTCGCCACCGGTTTAGTCTGATCACGCGTTCGACATGATTCTGCCAGGGAGGGGACTCGAACCCCTAAGGATTGCTCCACCAGATCCTAAGTCTGGCGCGTCTGCCAATTTCGCCACCCTGGCCACTTGATTTTACGAGGCAACTAATAATCTTCGTGTGTCTAGCGTCATGAAGAGACGTAATTAGTCAAACTAGCACATTTCCTAGCACAGACCGCTGCTACGCGGCGGTGCTGCCTCTTCAAATATCCCACATGCGCCAGACTTACACTCCGGGATGTGCACCAAACCCTGACATAGGGCTAAAGGCGGAACGTCTCGTACGTTCTGAGTTCAATGATCATTTCGGCGTGTTCCATAAGGCACAGACAAAGACATATAAGCAACGTTCGCTCTAATTAAGGACCGGCGCGGCAAACCAGTTGCCAGTGAATTCGGATCGCTGACGTGAAGACGTGATGAGGAGCCGAGGATCCCATCCTCGCGACATGCCCGTTGGCGCGTCAGAAGAAAAACCGCTGCGCCAAACGACGACGCCGCGACCGCTGAGTCGCAGTAGAGGGCCTCAGGCGCGCCAGACTTACACACTGAATGTGATTTCTGTTCTGGGACGCTCAGTGGCGGTCAATAAGCGAAATTCGCCCATGGATCGAAGCCAACTATGGTGGATATGGTGGACGGGGCAGAATCGCCGTTAACCGCGCTCGTACCGACCGGAGTCAGATTAAAGATCGTTCCATAACGATTGCCGGCCGCGATGTTGTAGTTTGGATTGTTGTCCCGCGCACTGTTGCGGATAACGAGATTGTTAGTGACGTTTGAAGGAATCAGGATCCCCGCACTCGCGTTAGAAGTGCAACTGTTGCTGTCAATTCGGTTACCGGAACCCATAGTTATTCCAGTTCCATTAGAATCGCTTATGTTGCCAACGACATAGCAGCTATCCATTACGCGGATGCCAGCCCCATCGGAATTTGCGCGAGCGACGCAATTGCTCACACTGCAAGCGTTACCAACAGAGATTCCACTAGAGTTAGAATTGTTAGCGACGAAGCAATCCTTCACCGTCGAGCCGTTGCCGATCGACAAGCCCGCAATGTTGAAAAATGTGCTCGGCGCGCTGTTATTCGAAAGTCGAATTCCTTGAATAACTGAATTGTTCGCATTCGATGCGTTGATACCACCGTTACTCCAGCCGCGGACTATGCCGTTTCGAATGAAAATGTTTTTTTGCCCTGCGGGGACCTTGATGCCCGCTACGCTGCCCGAGCCGCCACCAGTAAGAGTAAATCCGTAGAGGTCGAGCGTGACGTTGTCCGCCGAAATTGTGATGCCTGCACCACTGCCGGTTGCAGTCAGGTTTCCGGTCAAATAGTAGGAGCCCGGCGCGATGATCTTATAGGGCAACGATGAGATCGGGGTGCGCGGGTCCTGAGCCAGCAACGAGATTGTGGGTCCAAGGCAAAGGCCGGAAACAAGCACTCTGAGGAGAAGCGTTTTCATAAGTACGATTTTTCCCGTCGTTTATCAAAAATTACGCAAAATTACAATCTTTTTCATAAGGAAACGCAAAGTCTCGGAACGCGATTTCTCTTGGGTCGAGGCCTTGAGGCAAAGGGGTCCGAACCTTTTGGACACCCTGTCAAATGTGGCAGGCCAAAAAACGGCTCACTTTCCGCAAATCCGGCAGCGCAGTCTGCGTCTCGAATCGGTAGATACTGTTGTTTCGCAACCTTTGCTTACGATGAACTGGTTCTCCGAATTGCATCGAACTCAGCCGGTCGCCCACGCGATTGGAGTCCTTGCGTTTGTGTGCGTGCTGGGGATGGCTTTGGGTAGCCTCAAATTCCGTGGCATCGGTTTGGGCACTGCCGGCGTACTTTTTGCCGGAATCGCTTTGGCGAATTTTGCCGAGCCGGTGGACCATCAGACGCTCGGCTTTGTCAAAGAGTTCGGGCTGATCCTCTTTGTCTTCACCATAGGTCTGCAACTCGGTCCTGGCTTCTTCGCCGCTTTCCGACAACAGGGCTTAAAGTTCAATTTGGTGGCGGCGGCTATCGTTCTTTGCGGCGTTGTCATAGCGCCGGTCGCAGGTTGGTTAGCCGGCTTGGAGAAAGCTGCTGTTCCTGGAATTTTCTCGGGGGCGTCGACGAACACACCTTCCCTCGGCGCTGCGACGCAAACGCTCGCTTCGTTGCCGAACATAACCCCGCGCGAAGTCAACATGCCGACGGTGGCTTACGCCGTGACTTACCCGACGGCCATCA
>DASTJU010000113.1:0-5246 GCA_035716295.1 Chthoniobacterales bacterium
CCGAATCGGCCTGGCTGCAGGCGAGATCGGATATTTCGCGACTGCCGCCCCTCAATTTGCGTACGCCTTATTGCTGGAGCCCACACATCCCGAAATTGCTAATAAACTTCGTCTTGCCGTCCGTTCCGCGACCAAGGCTGCAAACGCTTCCGCGCAGTTGAAGGCGATCGCTTCTTCACCGCCGGATTCGCCTGCTTTGCTCAACGAACTGGCCTGGCTGTTTGCCACCCATCCCGATGCCGCGCGGCGCGATGGAGTGCGAGCTGTTCAACTCTCCGAGCACGCGTGCACATTAACCGAACGCAAACAAGCTGCGCTTCTCGCGACCGCTGCGGCTGCTTACGCCGAGGTCGGAAAATTTGTTGAAGCGGTCGCTATTGCTCGAGAAGCGACGTCCCTCGCGCGATTGAACGGCGACACAAAAACAACGGCACTCGCAGAAAACCTTTTAGCCGCGTTTCAGGCGAATCAACCTTATCGTGAGGAACCGGCTCGATGAAATTTTCGGCGGCGCGTTCGGAGTTGGATGCAATGGTGGTGGAGATCGAGCTCACGCTCGTCAGCATTATTCAGGGCGTCGCTCTGACGGTTTTGATCGAGAACGCACACACCGTGATTTCCGAGCGACAACTTTTTTTCTGGCCCTACGTGGTCGCCGGGCTGTTCATCATTTTTGTTTTCTGGTCGCGGGCGGTGTTGCACATCCTGACCGTGATTCGCTGGCCGCTCGAATTTGGCCATAACTTTCTCTACATCGCCTGCGCCCTGGTTGAGGCGATTCTATTTGCTCAAATTGGCAAGCCCGCGAGCTGGTTTGGCTTCGGAGCCGCATTCATCGCGATCGGCTGGACTTTGTTTGTTTATGATCTCCGTCTGATTTATGCGCGCATGCGCGACAGTTCGGGGGAGGCAAGTAATCGCTTGTCCGCGCGCGTCCGGCGCGATCAGTGGCTGAACATCGGTCTCCTTTTGCCGGGGATATTTCTTCTGAACCTGATCTCCGCAATTCTAATTTGGACCTGGCCGGAAATTTTTCTCGCGCACAACGCGCACGTTTGGCTGATCGCGGCCGAGCTCCTTGGATTCGCCGGATATTTGGTCTACGTCGTTCGATTCTATATCGGTCTCGCACCGCTCATCGCTGAGGTCCGGCACGAATGGCGAGGCACAGGTGGCGATCGCGATCAATCTTGAAGCGATTCTCGTTTAGAGATTCGCGAGCGCTTGCCGCGCTTTTTCCACATCCGATGGGCGCAACACGATGATGCCCTTGGGCGAAGTCGCGCCTGTCGCGAAGTAAGCGTATTCGATGTTCACTTCAGCACGCGAGAGCGCATCGGCAACTTTTCCGAGCACACCCAGTTCGTTCACCGCATCGATACAAAGCACGTCGTTCTCGAACGCGAGCACGCCGCGCTCGCCCAAAAGCATCAGAGCTTTGGTCGGATCGTTCACGATCATTCGCACCACCGAATGATCGACCGTGTCCGAAACGGTCAGCGCGTGAATGTTGACGCCGGCTTTGGCCAGCGCTTCGCACACGCGCGCTAACGCTCCGGGACGATTTTCAAGAAATACCGCAAGCTGCGTCGTCGTTTCCAGGGAGAGAATGGCTTTCATCTTGAGTTCACGATGACGCGGCCGATCGCTTCTGACAACAGAGATCGTTCACGCCATTAGCCAATCACGCGCGCAAATGCCATTGTCGATCCCAACATGACCAAATCCCCTCAATCAGGCGATCCGGATTCACGAACTCCTCGCCGAACCGTCGGTTTTTACACGGCCTGCGGGATTGTGATTGCAAACATTATCGGCACCGGCGTGTTCACCAGTCTCGGATTTCAGGTTGCCGAAATTCACTCCGGCTTTTCTTTGCTCATGCTCTGGGTCGTCGGTGGAATCGCCGCGCTTTGTGGCGCGCTTTGTTACGGTGAACTGAGCGCCGCGCTCCCGCGCTCCGGTGGCGAATACCATTTCCTTTCCGAGATTTATCATCCCGCCGTCGGCTTCATGGCCGGATTCATCTCCGCCACAGTCGGGTTCGCCGCGCCGATCGCGCTCGCTGCCATGGCTTTTGGAAGATACTTTAACGGTGTCTTCAATTTTGGTTCGCCCATATTGCTTTCATTCGTGCTCGTCTGGATCACGGCGCTTTTCCATTTCGGAAATCTTCGTCTCGGCAGCGCATTCCAAAATCTTTGGACACTCGTCAAATTGCTTCTGATCGCGGCGCTCATCGGGGCCGGATTGCTCTTCGTACAAAAACAGCCCCTCACCTTTTTGCCGCACGCTAACGACACGATGTCGATCTTCAGTGGCGCATTCGCGGTGGCCCTTGTTTACGTGATGTATTCCTATTCGGGCTGGAACGCATCGAGTTACATCATTGGCGAAGTAAAAGAGCCGGAACGCAATGTTCCTCGCTCGCTCCTTGTTGGAACCATCGTCGTGATGGTTGCGTATGTTTTGTTGAATGCGGTTTTTCTCGCCACCACACCGGAAGCGGAATTGAGCGGTCAGATCGAGGTCGGCTTGATCTCGGGGAAACATATTTTCGGCGACCAGGGCGGACGAATCGTCGGCGCGATCATTTGTCTCGGTCTAATTTCTTCGATCAGTTCCATGACTTGGATCGGGCCGCGCGTCACCATGTCGATGGGCGAAGACCATTGGCTCCTGCGATTTCTGGGGCGTAAGAATTCTGAAGGTGTTCCGGCAAACGCAGTTTTTGTTCAGTTGCTCATCGTGAATCTGCTTTTGTTAACGCGGAGTTTCGAACTGGTTGTCGTTTATATTCAATTCGCGCTTCTCCTTTGTTCGCTCCTGACCGTGATTGGCGTAATCGTGTTGCGGATATCGCGTCCCAATATTTCCCGCCCCTACCGGGTCTGGCTCTACCCCGTGCCGCCGATCATTTTCGCCGCCATTACCATTTGGATGATGATTTATCTTTTGCGCTCCAAAACTACTGAATCAGTGGCCGGACTCGGCACGGCAATAGCTGGCTTGCTCCTTTACTTTTGCGCTGGAAGACGCGTCAGTCCTGCCCGATGAGAAAATTTGCTGGGGGAAAGATCACAATTGCCAGACTGTCGATCTTTGCCTTGTCCATATTCGTGCTGGCCCAGGTTGCCCATGCGCAACCACCGCCCGACGACACCGCGCGCTTTCTCGCCGGAATGCCGCTTCCAAAAAATTCCCCGCTCGCTTCGTTAACAAGCGATCCGGCGTGGCAGGAACACGCCGTGTATTTCGAAAAGATTTTCGCCAAAATGAACCGGCGCCGACTCCTGAAGCTGCACAACTGGGAGGAACAATATTTCCCGGAAGCGAAAGAACATATTCCGGTGGCGTTTTACATGTTCAGCGGCCCCGATTTTCTCTACGTCGACCAATTTTTTCCCAAAGCCGACGTCTACGTTCTTTGCGGTAAAGAAGCGTTGGGGCCCCCGCCGGATCCGCTTCGAATCGGAGATCATCTTGGCGCTGCGCTGCACAATCTCGAGGAAGCGATGGATTCCTCGCTTCGATTCAGTTTTTTCATCACCAAAGACATGAAAGTCAGTCTCGACTCGCAGGAACTGAAAGGCACTTTGCCGATCCTTTATGTTTTCCTCGCGCGCGCCAACAAATCGATCAAAGACGTGACCTACGGCTCGCTCAACGAGGGCGGATCATTTCAACAAAGCCGCCCTGGCAGCGGCGGAACTCCCGGAGTCCGGATCGATTACATCGACAACCATTCCCGCCAGAAGCAGACGCTTTACTATTTCACGACCGATATTTCCGATGGTGGAATCGCGTCAACGCCGGGCTTTCTCAGGTTTTGCGACCACTTCGGCGTCGGATCCAGTTTTCTCAAGTCATCTTCCTATTTGATGTTCGAAGAAGGCTTCGGTCGCATTCGCAATTTCATTCTCGATCATAGCAACACGATTGTGCAGGACGACGCCGGCATTCCGATCGCCAGCTTTAATCGCGATAAATGGAACATCCGCGTGTTCGGCACCTACCTCGGGCCGATCGAGATTTTCAAACAACACTACCAGCCGAAACTGAAAGAGATTTTTGAGCAAAGCGGTCCGCCGCCAATTGAATTCAACTTCGGCTACCGCTGGAATTACAAAGAGAGCCACGTCATCGTGGCGACCCGCAGCTAAGCTATTCCTGGAAGCGCCGGAACCAGGAATAGGGAAACACGTCGCCCGGACAATCGGTCGCCCAGCGCGGTGGATTCACTTCCCGATGCGGTTTCACGATCGGATAATGATCGCCGACTTTTCCGCAGCGTTGCCGGAGATAGCGGATTAATTCTTCACAGCAATCGAGCTGCGCACGCGTTGGTTGATCACGATTGAAATCGCCGACCAAACAAATGCCGAGGGCGATGTTGTTCAAGTAATCGCTGTGAACGTGGCCGCCATTGATTTGCCGGCGCCAGCGGTCCCCCACTTCGATCTGGCCGTTGCCGGTGGAAGTTCCATTGCCAATCACGAAATGATAAGCGAGTCCGTTTTGCATCCGGCGAAAGTGCCGGTGGTAATAATCGAATGCCGCCGCGTTCCCCTGACGCGTTCCACTGTTGTGCACGACGATATATTGCCAGCGACTCCGCGCGACCGGCGCGCGATCGATTTGGGCCCGGACCGAGCTCGTCAGATAACGGTAACCGGCGCCGCTGCTGGTGCTGCGCTGCCCGCCCCCAAATAACCGCCCCCAAAAACCGCGCGGCTTTTCGTAACCGTACTTCTCGATCGTCAATTGCTCCGGCTCTTCAACGGGCGCGCGGTATGTAGATGTCGACTGGGGTGCCGTAGGCCTGGCGAAGGTGGCTTTTGTCCCGGGCGGTGGAGGCGCGTTCGGACTCGGGACCGCGACTGCGCGCGGTGGTGGCGCGCTCGATCGGACTTCTGGCGTTTCGGACGGTTTGGGTGAAGTCTTTTTGTGCGGGGTTGGCGATTTCTCTCCGGTTGTTTTCTTTTTCTTCTTCGGTTTCGGCGAAGGTTCTTTTTCCGCAGTCTTCTTCTTCGCTTTCGGCTTTGGCGTTGGAGTTTCGCTCGGCTTTGGAGACGTCTCCGGCTCGTCGGCAGGCGTTTTCTTTGCCTTGGGCTTCGGTGAAGGCGATGGCGTTTTCTTTTTCTTGGATGTTTTCGGTTTGGGGGTCGGGCTTGGCGTTTCGTCAGCCACCGCGCGAGCCTTCAGAATTCGCGTGGGCTTCTCCTCATCGGTTTGTTGCGCCTGAA
>DASTJU010000114.1:0-3819 GCA_035716295.1 Chthoniobacterales bacterium
GACCACGTAGGGCCAGAAAAAAAGTTGTCGCTCGGAAATCACGGTGTGTGCGTTCTCGATCAAAACCGTCAGAGCGACGCCCTGAATAATGCTGACGAGCGTGAGTTCGATCTCCACCACCATGGAATCCAACTCCGAACGCGCCGCAGAAAATTTCATTGTCGTGGATGTTGCTGAGTCGAACTGGGATCTTGACGATACGCCGCCAAAATTTCGAGCAACTTCGGCGATCCGGTCGCAAGCGGTTGCAGAACGCGGATGGTATTGTCGGCATCAGGGCGCTGCGCGAGAAATGAAAGCGCGACCCGGAGTTTTTGTTCGTATTCGGGCCTTCTCGGATTCAGCAGCAGCGCGTAAGCGAGCTGTTGCGTCGCGGTTGTAAAGTCCCCGATCTCGCCCGCAGCCAATCCAACTCGATAATGCAAATCGGAATCGAACGGCGAAACCGCGAGCGCGTAACGTCCAACGATGAGCGCATCCGCTCCATGGTGGAGCTCACGCGCAAGCGTAAAAACGAGATCGTGCGCGCGCGCGTTCTCCGTAAGCAAATCGCGAGCTCGGTTTGCTGCGCTTGTCGCGCGAACCAGGTCGCCTTGCCCGGCGAGGCTGACTCCCAATTGAAAATGACAATCGCCGTTGTTCGGGTCCACTTGAAGGCAGCGCTCACATTCGGCGATCGCTTCATTGGAATCGCCTGTTTCATCGAGAATGGCGGCAAGAACGTAAGCCGCCGCCGCATTCAACGGATCGCTCCTGACGGCGGCAGTCGCCTCGGACACGGCGGGGCCTGGTTGCGATTGCGTGATCAATCGGAGCGCATTGTAAATGTGCTGTTCACTCGTCGGCCGAATCCAAACCGAAGCGAAACTATTAATGCTAAAGAAAATCAGGAACGTGCTGGTCAAAAATTGCAATACGCGCGAGCGGCCGCTGAGCGCTTGCCAGCCGAGCGCGGCGAACGCGCAAAAGGGAACGAGTGCAGCCAGGCCGTAGAATGCTTTCACCTGCGCGTAAGATGGAACTTTGAGCGTCATGAAAATGAGCGCAACGAAAAGCGCGGCAGAAAATCCGAGCAACAAGAACCACTGCGCCGAGATTCGCCGGACGAATCGGAGAATCGCAATCGCTGCTCCAATAATGACGAGCAGCGCCGGACCGATAGCCAACCAGTAACCGCTCATCATCAAATTGTAATTCCACGGCGTGCGCGAAAGCAGACCAGACAAGCCGCCGCCGAGGCTGTCGCCCCACAGCGTCGAATAAATTCCGTCGGCAAATCCGCTGAAACCGCTGAACATTGGAGCGACGACCGAGTGCCCGAAACGAAAATAATCGCCGGCGGTGTGAAAGCCTGGATCCTGCCACCACGGAAATCCCAAAGCGGGATCCCAGTTGCCGACAATCGGCGTTCCGAAATGATGCCAGATCCGGGCGTAATGCCACCCACACGTAATCAAAATCGCCGCGGTCATTACTCCGAACGCACGGAGCCAGCCAAGGATCGAAGCTCGTTCTTGCAGAAGTTTGATCATCAACGCGCCGAAAAGCGGCGGAATGAGCAAGAGGCTCGTTGCCTTGGCCAGCATTGCCAGCCCCGCGAAAGCGCCCAGGCAGATATATTGCAGCGCGGAAGCGCGTTCGCAGTTGAGCGTGCGCAAGCCGAGATAAATCGTGGCGGTCGCGAGTGTCGCAGCCAGCGTCTCGTTCGTCACGTAATGCGAGAGATAAAGCTGCATCGGCAAAAATGCCGCCGTTAGCAGTCCAATCATTTGAGCGATAAGCCGGTCGGGCAAGACCAAGCGGACGCTAAGAAAGACCAGAATAAAATTCGCGACGCCAAAAATCGTCGTCAGCGCGCGCAGAACAATCACTGCCCCGTCGTCCGTGACGGCGAGCCGGCAGATTGACAGGATCCCGGCGGACAAGGCGTAATAAAGCGGCGGCTGAAACATTTCGAACCCCTCGTTCGGCAGCGGCAACGCCCGATGATCCTGAACGTACTTAATATAAGCGATGTGATCTTTGAAATCGTAGCCGCAATGAAAGGGCAACATTTTCGCGTTGTTCCAAAAGAGAATGACCCAGGCGAGGGAGCAGAGTGCCAGCAAGACCAAGAGTTGAGGACGGGAAAATTGAGCACCGCCGCCATTCGGCTTTACCCGAAGTCGACCCAACCACCAACCCGCCGCGGTTGTCGCCAGAACCGCAAGAACTGCGAGCGCCGCCCACGTGCGCCAAATTTTGGGCAGCACATCGGAGGTTCTTTCGCCTCCGGCAAGAAGATTGCCCGGACCGGCATGCTTCGGTGTTGAAGCGAGAACGCTATTTCGCCACGTCGATCCGACGAGGGACACTTCCCATTTCTCGTCAGTCCGCAGCGCGGATGAGTCCGCAATCAATGTGAGCCAGAGCGCTGGCGGCGCGTCGTCGTTAAAAACTCTCGCCTCGATCGTGTTCGGACCGAGGTGCAAAAATTTCGACACGTCGAGTGTTGAAATCTGTTTCCAGTTGGGTGTCGAAACGATTTGAAGTATTTCGCCGTTAATTCTTAATTCGACTCGCTTGGCCGCGCGAACGAGCAATCGAGCAGAGCCGGGTTGCGAATCGAGGCTGAATGTTTGTCGAAACGTCGCGTCTATCATGGCAACTGGATGTGAGCGCGCGTCTATCGCGGCCGGAAATACAATCCACTCCGCGCGTTGATCCCGCGGCAGAAAATTAATTTTTGGATCGCGATCGCATTTCCATGCGAGCCAACCGAAGGCGACGACGGCAGCCGCGACCAAAGCGATGGTTGTCCAGAATGTTTTCAACGGCATGAACGTGGTTGCAGTCGGGGCGTTGAAAAGATGCGTGCCTGGAGGGATTTGAACCCCCAACCTGCTGATCCGAAGTCAGCTGCTCTATCCAGTTGAGCTACAGACACAACGACATTAGCGATTGTCGATCTTCGCTTCGGCAAATCGGAAATCGCAAACCTAAAATGAATGGGGTGGTCGACGGGACTCGAACCCGCAACAACCAGGACCACAACCTGGGGCTCTACCATTGAGCTACGACCACCGTCGGGATTCAGATTCTAGTTTTTAGACGCGCGATTGCAAACGCGCAAAGAACGCCGCGCCTATGGCACACTCTCCGCTTCTGCGTAGCACGATGCCCCATCGTTTCGTTGCAACCCGCATTCCGTTGGTTATCATGCGCACGCCGCGCTCCATGAAGAAAATTGGCTCGATCCTGCTCGCAACGTTGGCCTTTTTTCTGGCCGCGCCGGGGTTGACCGCCCAAGCGGATGATCCGAGCGAGACGTTCTTGAAAGCGTACATGACGTCGCAGCAAGGCGAGAAACTCGAGCACGAGAACCAATTTAAAGCCGCCCTCGCCAAGTATCGCTTCGCCGGCAGTCTGCTCGAACAATTGCGCAAGTCCCATCCCGATTGGCAACCCGCCATTGTCGAATATCGCGGCCGGAAAGTGAGCGAAAGTATCCTGCGCGTGCAGGATAAGGCTTCGACCCAGGAAAATGTGAGCGCGCCAGAGCCTCCGACGGAAAATGTCGTTGCTGCTCCGCCAAATTCCCCACCGGTCCAAGTTGTCAAAGAAGCACCGCCGCCGCCAGCGGCAAAGCCGGCTCCGTCGAGTACACCGAACGAAGTTGCGATCGAGCAGGCCACTCGCAAACTGCGCGATCGCGTCGATCAACTCGAAGCCGAACTACAGAAATCGCGCACCCAGATGAGCGCGGCTGAAAATGAAAAGCAATCGTTGAACGGCCGTCTCGATGAAACGAAATCGAAACTCGACAAAGCTCAGGGCGAT
>DASTJU010000115.1:0-6467 GCA_035716295.1 Chthoniobacterales bacterium
AAGGAGGTCGTCCGCCTCGGTATCGTTGCGAATGGTGCGCAAAATGAGCGCCTTCATGATCCCGTTATAACGATCATAAAGCAGAGAAAGCGCGTCTGCGTCGCCCGATTGAATCCCTAACATAAGATCGACGTCGCTCGGCGCGCCCGGCTCCAGTTTGACCGGCGTCGCCACCTGCTTGGCAGAAGGTTGCACCTCGAGATCCGAAGAAAGCGCAGCCTGAAGATTTGGATCGACGGCCGACATTCTCGAGTCCTAGTTCGGTCGATCATCCGCGTCTACGACTTTCGTTCGCTGGGGTCTCGATAAGCCTTGACCGGCAGGCGTCTGCCCAAATACGATTCGCGCTCAAATCACCTCGCGGGATACCGCGTTAGCCTACCAAAAAAAACATGAAAATTATTATCTCATTTCTCGCAACTGCCTTCCTCGCAGCAATGAGCTTTGCTCAGGAAGAATCAGCCTCGCCGGCAGAATCGACGCCGCCGACAACCGAAGAAAAAGCATCAGCCACAGTGGAGGAAGCGCCCGCTCCCAAAGCAAAGGAAGCCACTGCCGCTACGACCGAAAAGAAAGCAGAGGCCGCAACATCGCCGGCAGCTGCTGCGAAAAAAGAAACCACCACGACCGCCGCCGCAAAACCAGCTGCACCGGCGGCCGCCGCTGCCCCGATGAACACCAAAGGCACGAGCGTGAAAGACATGGAGAATGCCTGGGAAGCCGCTGTTGGATCTCATAGTTTCGCCACGGTTGAGGGCATGGTTGCCGCCGACTTCGTTGGCGTTTCTTCGAAAGGAAAGTTCATCAATCGCTCGCAGTTGCTCTCCGAAATCAAGGGCGATAAGGACACTTATAAATCGGCCAAGAACGAAAAGCTCAACGTCAAAATGTTTGGACCGAATGTCACCGTCGTGACCGGCCGCGCCCGCGAAGTTGGCACCGGCAAGGATGGCAAGGCGTTCGATCGAGCTTTCCTGTTCACCGACACCTGGATGATGCGCGACGGAAAATGGCAGTGCGTAGCCTCGCAAGCCAGCAAGATTAAAGGCTAATCCCAAATTCATTTTAACCAAAAAGGCGGCTGCGGAGACGCGGCCGCTCTTTTTTTTGGCCATCCCCGCCAGGTGCTCGCCGCGCCGTAGCTCGGCGGAGGCGGGTCGATCTTGTCCGCCAGTCGAACGGACTTGTCCGATGGCGAGCGGGCAGGTGAACGGATGATTGCGCGGCGTGCTTTGTGCGGCAAAGGTTAATCGATGCCGTCCAGCACCAAGGAATCAGCCTCCGATCCGCTTTGGTACAAAGACGCGGTGATTTACGAGCTGCACGTTAAGACCTTCCATGACAGCGATGGCGACGGCATCGGCGATTTTCGCGGCCTGATCCAAAAGCTCGATTATCTCCAGGAGCTCGGTATCACCGCCATCTGGCTCTTGCCCTTTTATCCGTCCCCACTGCGCGATGACGGCTACGACATCGCCGATTATTACGACGTCAATCCAAACTTCGGAACGCTCGAGGATTTTCGCGCTTTCCTCGACGCCGCTCATAAGCGCGGGCTCCGCGTCATCACCGAGTTAGTTATTAATCACACGTCCGATCAAAATCCGTGGTTCCAAAAATCCCGACGCGCGGCGCCCGGTTCACCCGAGCGCGAATTTTACGTCTGGAGCGATACGCCCGAAAAATACTCAGACGCGCGGATCATCTTCAAAGATTTCGAAACGTCGAACTGGTCGTGGGATCCGCTGGCCAAAGCTTATTACTGGCATCGCTTCTACGCGCACCAGCCCGATCTTAACTTCGACAATCCGGCCGTGCACGAAGCGGTCGAAAAGGTTTGCGATTTCTGGCTGGCGATGGGCGTCGACGGAGTTCGGCTCGACGCCGTCCCCTATCTCTACGAACGCGAAGGAACGATCTGCGAAAATCTACCCGAGACGCATGCGTATTTGAAAAAATTGCGCGCGCATGTCGATCTGAAGTTTCCCGGTCGCATGTTGCTCGCGGAAGCAAACCAGTGGCCGGAAGACGCCGCCGCATACTTCGGCAACGGCGATGAAGCGCACATGAGTTTTCATTTCCCGCTTATGCCGCGCATGTTCATGGCGCTGCAAATGGAGGATCGGTTCCCGATCATCGACATCCTCGATCAAACGCCGCCGATTCCCGACACCTGCCAGTGGGCGATGTTCTTGCGCAACCACGACGAGCTCACGCTCGAAATGGTCACGGACGAGGAGCGTGATTACATGTGGCGCGTTTACGCCAACGATCCGCACGCCCGCATCAATCTTGGAATTCGCCGGCGTCTCGCACCGTTGTTAAACAACAGCCGGCGGAAAATGGAGCTGCTCAACACCATGCTTCTCTCCATGCCCGGCACGCCCATCATTTACTACGGCGACGAAATCGGCATGGGCGACAACATTTACCTTGGCGATCGCAACGGCTGCCGCACGCCGATGCAATGGAGCCCCGATCGCAACGCCGGTTTTTCCCTGGCCAATCCACAACAGCTGCATTTGCCGGTCATCATCGATCCCGAGTACCACTTCGAAGCGATCAACGTCGAGAATCAGCAGAAAAATTTGTCGTCTCTGCTCTGGTGGACGCGCCGCGTGATTGCGACGCGGAAGAATTTCAAAGCATTTTCACGCGGCACTCTCGAATTTCTTTTTCCAGATAACGCCAAGGTGCTGGCGTTTCTGCGCCGGCACGAAGATGACACCGTGCTCGTGGTCGTGAATCTCTCTCGTTTCGCGCAAGTGGTGGAGCTCGATCTACCGCAATTTTCCGGATGTGTACCCGTTGAAGTCTTCAGTCGTAATCGGTTTCCGACGATCAAGAAATCAGCTTATGTGCTCACGCTCGGGCCGCATTCGCATTACTGGTTTACGATTCAGCCGCAGAGCGAACAGCGCCGGGCGGAAAAAAAACGGGTTGTCCCAACGCTAAACGCTCGGCCGGAGTTGCAATCACTACTCGATGACGGCGCGCGCGCGCGCATCGAACGTGAAGTCTTGCCCGAATACATCGCCACTTGTCGCTGGTTCGGCGCCAAGACTCGCACACTTCGGCAGATGCGCGTTCTGGAACGTTCCGCGATTTCTTCCGAGCCGAACGCCGCCCAATTTTGGTTCGTCGAAGTGAGTTATCTCGATGGTCCCACTGAAACTTACGCGCTACCGGTAAAGATCGCTTCCGACGACGGGGCGCGCGCCATTTTGCAATCCGCGCCGCACGCGGTCATCGCGCGTTTCGGCGACGAGCACGATTCCATTCTCTTCGATGCGGTCTGGGACACGGATTTTCGCGAAAAACTTTTCCGGCTCATGTTGGATCGACAACACGCCAGCGGACGAAACGGAAACTTGGTCGGCGCGCTCAGCCCACGGGTAGGCGCGATCACGACCGTTCCGCCTTCGAATGTGCTCCGCGGTGAGCAGAGCAATTCGTCCATGCTTTTTGCCGACAAATTTTTCCTCAAGCTTTACCGAAAACTCGAGGACGGCGTGAACCCCGACGTGGAAGTCACCCGATTCCTCACCGAGCGCGCGAAATTCGGAAACGTTCCCGCGTTTGGCGGCGCAATTGAATATCGCCGGGCTAAAACCCAGCCTACCGTCGTTTGTTTATTGCAGGACGCGATCACGAGTGAAGGCGATGCCTGGACCATGACGCTGGATCACGTCGGCCGTTTTTATGAGCGCGTGCTTGCGCGGAAAGCGGAATTGCAAAATGAGACCGCGACGGCCGGTCCGCTGGTTGAGGCACTAGTCGGTGGCGTTTACTCGGAGAAAGCGAAACTGCTCGCACAACGGACCGGTCAATTACATCTGGCTCTCGCCTCGGTCAAAGACGATCCGCTGTTTGCGCCCGAACCATTCAACGCCATGGCCCAGCGTTCCGTTTATCAAAGCATGCGCGCGCTCCTGCGCCGCAATTTCGATTCGCTGAAGAAGAAATTGCCCGATGTGCCCGAGCATCTCCGCGGCGAAGCCAAAGAAGTTCTCGGCACCGAGAAGGAAATTCTCGCCCGCGAAAAACGTCTGCTCGATCGCAAGACCAACGCCGCCAAAATCCGGATCCACGGCGATTATCATCTCGGCCAGATCCTTTCCACCGGAAAGGATTTCGTCATTCTCGATTTCGAAGGCGAACCGGCGCGGCCGTTGAGCGAGCGCAAGCTTAAACGCTCGGCGCTACGCGACGTCGCCGGGATGATGCGCTCGTTTCAATACGCCGCTTACAGCGCGCTTTGGCAGCCGACCATGCGCGCGGAGGACATTCCATTTCTCGAGCGTTGGGCCGACATTTGGTATCGAACGATGGGCAGCGTCTTTCTCCAGAATTATTTGCAGACCACCGCCAACGCCATCTTCGTTCCCCAAAAGTTCGACGACTTCCAAGTTCTCCTCGAAGCGTATCTTCTGGACAAAGCCGTCTACGAAATCGGCTACGAACTGAACAATCGTCCCGACTGGGTCATAATCCCCATCCGCGGCATTAAACACATTTTGAAATCTGCTTGATAATAGCGACGCCCTGTTAACCTAATAAGAAGTTTATGAATCAACATCTCGGTAAGATCGACAACGACATCGCGGAGAAACATCTCCTAAAGCATCCGTTTTATCTCGCGTGGACGCGCGGGGAATTGAGCAAAGAGGCGCTGACCGATTACGCGGAGCAGTATTATCATCATGTCGCGGCGTTCCCGACTTATCTCTCGGCCGTGCACGCGAAGTGCGACGATCAACCGACCCGGAAACAAATTTTATTTAACTTGATCGATGAAGAAGCAGGGTCGCCGAATCATCCGGAGCTTTGGAAACAATTCGCCAAAGGACTCGGCGTGGAAGATGTCGATCTTACAAAGGCTGAGAAACAACCAGAGACGAAAAACTTGATCGGCACGTTCCGGTCGGTCTGCAGCGAAAGATCGACCGCGGAAGGCTTGGCCGCACTTTACGCTTACGAGAGTCAGATCCCCGCGATTTGTGAATCGAAGATCGACGGATTGAAGAAGCATTATGGCTTCACCGATCCGAAGCATTACGAATATTTCTCGGTCCACATTGAGGCTGATCGCGAACATTCCGCCGCCGAGCGCGAAATGTTGAGCGGTTACATCGACAATCAGAACATCGACAACGTCCGCGCGTCCGCGCGTCGCGTTCTCGACGCGCTTTGGGAAATGCTCTCCGGCGTTTGCCGAAGACACGCGATTAGTTGCTGATTCTTCTACATCACCGCGGCGTGATGCCTTCGGCGAGGTCGACGTGGAAACTTTGTTTCACTTTGTTCTGACCGAACGTTAGTTCCGCGTTGTAATCACCCGCCGGCAGCAAACGTTTCGGATCGTCGCCACCGTATTCAAGGCTCATGTCTTTGCCCGGTCGCAGGTCCCAATTCAATCGCGTGAATCCGGGCGTCCCGGGTGCTTTTATGGTCGCGACCGGTTGGCCGGTCGATTTCGTGATCGCGATCTTAATTTCGTCGCCGGTAAATTCTTTCACCCAAACGGTGAAGAGCGCGCCTTCGGCCGGATTTTGTCCGCGATAAATTCCTTTGCCGTTTGAATCGACAAATCCTGGCTGCAAATACGCGCCGGTAACAGAGCGCACACTAAATAGATGCGCTGGCTTTGCAGCGATCTCCGGCGTGAATTCACGAAATGGCGTGCTGTCGTCGAGAACTGCGATGCTTCGTCCGTGGGTCGCGACGGCGAGATCGGCAGTGCGCGGATGAATTTGAACGTCGTCCACCCGCACCGGTGGAACGTCGCCGATGCGGACCCAGTGGGTGCCTTGATCGAACGACGCGAACAATCCGAAGTGCGTACCTGCGTAAAGTAATTTTGGATTCACCAAATCTTCGCGAATGACTTCGAGTGAAGCATTAGCAGGCAAATCGCCAACGACCGGTTGCCAGGTTTTGCCGAGATCGTTCGTCCGCAAAATCATCGGACGATCGTCGCCCGTTCGATACGCATTCGTCGCGACGTAGGCGACGTTTGGATCGACATTCGACGGTTCGATCCGCACGACCCATTGTCCGCGCGCCGGCTCCGGCAAATTATTGGTCAGCTCCGTCCACTTGCCGCCGTCGTTCTCAGTAATCCAAAGACGTCCATCATCGGTTCCGGCCCAGAGCAAACCCGCGCGCTTGGGTGATTCCGCCAGTGAAAACACAACGCCATAATTTTCCGCGCCGCTTCCAGTCGCATTCGTTTTGTTGGGATCGTTGTGGGTCAGGTCGGGACTGATGACGGAGTATTTTTCCATCCGATCGGTCAGCTTGAAGACGCAGTTGCCGCCGAGATAAATCACGCCGGGTTTGTGTTTGCTCAAAACCATTGGCGAATTCCAGTGAAAGCGGTAGCGCGGCGCGCCTTCTGACGGTTCCGGCCGCAACCGACGCAGCTCGCCATTGCGCAAATTAATCCGATGCACTTCCCCACCCTG
>DASTJU010000116.1:0-10247 GCA_035716295.1 Chthoniobacterales bacterium
AACGCGAGATTGAATTGCGCCTGGCGGAATTTTGAATCGGCCTTCAACGCTTTTTTGAATTCGGCCTCGGCCTGATCGAACTGCTTTTGCTCGAGCAAAATTTCCCCGCGCAAATTCAAAGTCGCGGGCTGGTTCGGATCGGCCGCGTCTGCGTCATCGATAAACTTGCGGGCGGCGACAAAGTCACGTTGCTGATAAGACTGCCGCGCCTGCTCAACCCGTGAGCGCGCAAACGCCTTGCCCTTGGCCGCGCGCTCCGCTGCGGTGGTCAACTCAAGCGCTGCGCGTGTTTGGCCCGCCTGTTTTTGCAGCCAACCCACTTCGTAAAGCGACTCGGCAAAAAGCTTGTTTAGCTGTGGCGAGAAATTCTTTTCCGCTTGCGCCATCCAATCCTTCGCTTCCTTCGTCTTATTTTGCTGCAGTGCGATGGCGGCGTTGGCGTAGTGGACTGCGGGCGTGTCCGGGGAAAGCTCGAACTTGGCCAAAAGCGAATCGACCATGTTCTCTTTGCCCTCGAGCAAATAGGTCAGCAGGATTTTGTATTGAATAAGTTGCGTCGCTTCACCCTGCAGTTCGGACGCGTTGCTCGAAAGTAATTCCTGAAAACGATTGCGCGCGTCAGCCCAATCCTTTTTTAGAAATGGAATCTCGGCCAAATTGAAACGCGCGTTCCAAAATTTCGAATCGATCCGCAATGCTTCGCGCAATGCCGCCTCGGCTTTGTCGTAGATGCCCTGCCGCATCATGATCACGCCACGCAAATTTTGCGATTCGGCGAGGTCCGGCTGACGCGCGTCAATCGTGTCGAGTTCTTTCAGTGCTTCCGGAAAATTATTCGCGTCGAATGCTCGAAAAGCTTTGTCGTACATTGCTTCGAGTTCCGCTTTCGAGGGGGCAACGTTGTCCGCTGCCAAGGAACCGAGCACCAACACTGCGACCGCCGCGATTTTCCGAATCTTCATGCCTGCCCTAATAAAACCTTTCCGCAACCGCGATGACAAGCTTAAATTTTGACGCTTTTAAAAGGATTTTTCTGGTCGCAGGGGCAGCAGGAATTGAGCCCCTTTAGGCGTTGAGGTTTGCGACGATTCGCAGCCCTTCCAAGGTAAGATTTGGATGGACGAGATCGATCTCGCGCAGGCGTGCACCGATCAAATCCGCATATCCGCCGGTTGCAATCACATGCACTTTCTTCCCCGGAAAACGCTCGGCCTTGATCCTGGCAATGATCTCGCGCACGAGTCCGCGATAGCCGATCACCGCGCCGGAGCGCATCGCCTCGATTGTCGACCTTCCCACGGCCGAACGCGGCTCTTTTAGGGAGAGCTTTGGTAATAACGCCGTGCGCTGATAGAGAAATTTGGTCATCGATTCCAGTCCGGGCGCAATCACTCCGCCGATGTATTTCCGACGGGCCGACACGATATCAAAGGTGACGGCGGTGCCGAAATCGACCACGATGGCCGGACACCCATAAAGTGCCGCCACCGCTGTGGCATTCGCGAGCCGGTCCGCCCCGATTGTTTTCGGATTTGGATAATCGATTCCAACGCCGAGTTCGACGCGAGGCGTTAACCACAAAATCCTCGACCGCTTCGCAACTTTTCGGACGGCGCTATTTTTTTTCGGCACGACCGAGCAGACGACGAAGATGTCGATCTTGTGTCGTCCGGCAAACCGTTGAAGCATCGCAGCACTGAAGTTTGCGGTGGGCAGGCGCGTTGGCTTTGAAATTCGCCGCCGCGTGGCGAACGCGAGTTTCGTAAACGAGTTGCTGATATCGATCAGCAAGTAATTTGTCGCACCCACGAAGTGCGACTTCACTGCGAAGACGCACCGAGGTCAAGTAGCGAACTTGCGAGCCAATCTTCAAACGCGTAGCCTCGTCGCATGCGAAAATTGGTTCATCGTCCGCGACGGTTGCGCCGGTCTCCAGCTATAAGAAATCTCGTTCGCGAAACTAATCTTACCGCGCACGATTTCGTGTTGCCACTTTTCGTGAACGAAAAGATCGACAAACGACGTCCGATCGAGAGCATGCCGGGCGTTTTTCAGCTGCCTCTTGGCGAAATTGTCGATGCAGCGCGGCAGGCGCAAGACGCCGGATTACAAGCGATCCTGCTTTTTGGGATTCCGGAAAAAAAGGACGAACAAGCGAGCGGCGCTTATGCCGAAAACGGCATTGTCCAAAAAGCGTTGCGCGCGATTAAGGAAAAATGTCCTGACGTTGTTGCGATCACGGATGTTTGTCTTTGCGAATACATGAGTCACGGCCACTGCGGCGTCACCCGAATCGATGGCGACCATTTTCATGTGCTGAATGATCAGACTGTCGATCTTCTGGTGAAGACAGCGCTCTCTCACGCGCAGGCCGGCGCAGACATGATCGCGCCCAGCGACATGATGGATGGCCGCATCGGCGCAATTCGCGAAGCGCTCGATATGAACGGCTTTGCTGAAACTGGAATTATGAGCTACGCGGCGAAGTTCGCTTCTGTTTTTTACGGTCCATTTCGCGAGGCCGCGGAAAGTCCACCGCAATTTGGAGATCGCCGCTCCTATCAAATGGATTCGGCCAACGCGGATGAGGCGTTGCGTGAAGTCGGTCTCGATATCGACGAAGGCGCAGACATCGTGATGATCAAACCGGCGTTACCGTACATCGACATTCTCTGGCGGGTCCGCGAGCGCTTTCGCAAGCCGACGGCCGTGTATCACGTGAGCGGAGAATACGCGATGATCAAGGCTGCCGCCGAAAAAGGAATCGTCGACGAGCGCGCGGCCGTAATGGAAATCATGACTTCGCTCAAGCGCGCCGGCGCAGACATCATCGTTACCTACTGGGCTCGCGACCTGGCAGAATGGATCAGCGTCTGACCAGCCGTAACGGCGAGACAGAGGCGCACGCTCGTCTCAAACGCCTTGCTTTGCTTTGGGCGCAGAGACACGACTATTCGGCCTGTGCGGTCGAAGTCACGCTGCCGCGCTGTCGATACCGCGCCGACGTGGCCGCTTATCGTCCGAGCAGGAAACGGTCAGGCGCCACTGCGATTTTTGAATGCAAACAGGCGCTGGTCGATCTTAGACGCGACAACGGATGCACTTCGACAACGATGCGGCGTCTCGAAAAAGTTCATAAGCGTCGTGAAGTTCTGGAAAGAAACTTGCGCGTTCATTATCCCGGGCTCCGCGTTGCCGATTCGCTCTTCACTGAGTTCGATTCGCACAATTTCAGCGCGATCGAACACCGTGGTTACAAGCAGGTAGTTCGGCAATTGCAGGCGTTGCAAAACCGCCTCTTCGATTGCACAAAGTTTGAAACGCTCATTCGCTATCGCTGCGCGAATTTGTTTTTTCTCGTTTTGCCTAATGAATTGTTTCGCGAGCCGGAAATTCCGATCGGTTGGGGTGCTTTGATTGAGTCGAACGGCGAACTGATGTTGGCTCGCAAACCGGTGTGGCACGAAACGGAGTCGGAAGCTGAATTGCCCTTTTTGGAGCGGATTGCCGTTGCCGGCACGCGCGTATTGAATCGCACGTTGGACATCACGTTCGAGGATGTCGCGAACGCACGTTGTCGATCTTAGCGGCGTTTAGCCAATAAGTTGCGCCCGGTCATTTCTTTGGGCTTTTCCATTCCGAGCAAGAACAGAAGCGTTGGCGCAACGTCAGCCAGAATCCCATCTTCGCATTGGAATTCCCGGGCATCCTTCGCCACGTAAATGAAATGAACAAGGTTTGTCGTGTGCGCAGTGTTCGGTGAGCCGTCGGGATTTCGCATTTGTTCGCAATTGCCGTGGTCGGCGGTGACAATGCATTTGCCATCGAGCTCAAGCAGTTTCGGAATAATCCGGCTGCAACATTCATCTACCGTCTCGACCGCTTTGATTCCCGCTTTCACGACGCCGGTGTGACCAACCATATCGGGATTGGCAAAGTTCAGGATGATCAAATCAAATTTGCCCAAGCGGGCGAGAAGTTCTTCCGTCACCTCGCATGCGCTCATTTCGGGCTTCAAATCATAGGTCGCGACTTCTTTTGGCGATGGGATCAGTTTCCGCTCCTCGCCCGGAAAAGGTTTTTCGACTCCGCCATTAAAGAAGTAGGTCACGTGCGCGTACTTTTCAGTTTCAGCGATACGCAGTTGCGATTTGCCTGCGGCGCTCACCAGCTCGCCGAGAATCTTTTTGAGGTCTTGCGAAGGAAAGATGAACGGCGACGGAAAGCGAACGTCGTACTCCGTTAAAGACGTAAACTTGATTTGAGGCCACACCTCGCGGTCGAAGGAATCGAAGTCCTTGAATAGAAACGCTTGCGATAATTGGCGCGCGCGATCGGCCCGGAAATTAAAAAACAAAACGACGTCTCCATCGCGAACGCGCTGCTCGTTCGCCTGAGCAAAAATCAGCGGCGGCATAAACTCGTCCGTCTTGTCCGCACGATATTGTCGATCCAAAGCGTTCGATGGTGAATCTTTGCAAATCTCGCCACGCCCGAGAACGACTGCGTCCCACGCCTTCTTGGTCCGGTCCCAACGGCGATCGCGATCCATCGCAAAATAGCGTCCGACTACAGTCACAATCTGTGCGCCGCTTTTGCGAAGTTGTTCTTCGCACGTTTTCAAGTACTCGCGTCCCCCGGTTGGCGACGAATCGCGACCGTCGGTAAAGGTATGCACGAAAATCTCATCGACTCCCGCGGATTTGGCCGCATTCGCAAGCGCAATCATGTGATCGTAATGGCTGTGGACGCCACCATTGGAAACCAGGCCTAACAAATGAAGTCGATGGCCGCGCGCGGCCGCGAAAGTTTCTTGCGCGACTGAGTTCCGTGTCAGCTCACCATCGGCGATCGCCTTAGTGATTCTCGTGAGGTCCTGCAGAACGATGCGGCCTGCACCTAAATTCAGATGTCCGACCTCTGAGTTGCCCATTTGGCCTTCGGGTAAACCAACATTCGAGCCGCTGGCGCTGAGTTTGCTGCCAGGATAATCGCGATAGAGCTTGTCGTGAAAGGGTGTGCTGGCAAGAAGGGTGGCGTCGCCATTTTGCTCGCGCGATTTTTTGCCACCGGGATTAATGCCCCAGCCATCCCGAATGATGAGCATCACTGGGCCCGCCATATGCGCGCACTCTGCCGATGATTATGAAGTCGGACAAGCGCTTCTTTCGTTGACAATAGAACTTGCACGCAGATACATCGCGCTGATGAAGTGGCGCAATCAACTGCTCGCACTTTTGTGTCTCGCTGTTTTCGCCGGGTTGGGAGTTCTTTATTTCCAGCATTGGGTCGTGCAGAAGCCGTTCGGGATAATTCTGATTGTCGGTGAAGGGCTAGCGCCGGAACGCATTGCGCTGACTCGTGTTTATGTCGGAGGATCCGATGCGCATTTGGCCCTCGACGGAATGCCAAACATCGCCCTGGTAACTAATCACTCCCGAGATTTCGCGGTCTCCGATCAGGCAGCGGCTGCAAGCGCTTTGGCGACCGGAGTCAAAGTCAGCAATCGCTCTCTGTCAGTGGATTCCACGGGCAAACCACTCACAAACATTATCGAATTGGCGCGCGGTCGGGGACGCACGACGGGCTTGGTGACAAATGGATCGCTAACGAATGCGACATGCGCGGCATTTTACGCGCATGCGACGAACGCGAACGATACCGACCAAGTGGCGCGTCAACTCGTCGAAGGTGGCGAGATTGATCTCTGCTTGGGAATGAGCGCCGCCGAATTTCTTCCGCAGGCAAAACAGGGACAACGACAGGACAACCGCGACTTACTGCTCGAATTGCGCCAAAACGGATTTGAGGTTGTCCGGACCCGGGCAGAGTTGGAGTCGATTCCAGTCTGGAGGCTGCCAAAACTTTTCGGAGCGTTTGCTGAGGGAGATAACGGCAACAACCAGGGTGCCTGGAATGACGAGCCGGCTTTATCCGACATGGTGCGACGCGCTATCGAATTGTTGCAGTATAATCCGCGCGGTTACCTGCTCATCGTCGACGCAGCCCGTATGCGAAAAGCGGCCGAAGCGAATAACGCGGAGAAAACCTTGACCGAAACCGCCGAACTCGATCGCACACTATCAACGGCGCAACGTTACGCCGGACCAAGATCGACAATCATAGCGTGCGGCGACACGGCAATCGGTGGTTTGCATGTGAACGGTTTTCCATTTCGTAAGGACAGCGGAATTGCGTTACTCGGATTGAATCCGTCGGGCGAACCCTGGATGACCTGGGCGACAGGTCCAAAAGGGGTGCAGTCATACGGCGCTGCAAAAAATCCGGAAAAAGAAACGGACGGTGGGGCGCGAAAGGAACAAACGGAACCAGCGGCGTTTTATACTAGATCAGCTTTGGAAACGGTAGAGGATGTCGTTTCATTCGGCACCGGCCCAGGCACCAATGGGCTACATGGCACAATCGATAACACGGAAATTTTTAAAATCATTCGAGACGAGCTTTGAAGGCGCCCACATTTTCTGCCGATAAAAAAGAGACCCACCCGCGATCGTGGGTGGGTCTCTTTACTTAAGTCTTCTTTGGCGAGCCGTTATTGGCTGAGAATCGGAACAAAAACGAACGGCGGTGGGTCTGGAAGATTTGGCGGCGGGCCTTCCTCTGGCGGCCCTTCAGCAACTTCCTTGGCCTCCTTGCCTCCGCCGAAATCCTTTGCGTCTTTGCCATCGACAGCACCTTCGCTACCACCTGCCAAAGCAGTATTGGCAATGGTCAGTTTCGCGTTCGAATAAACCGCGAGTTGCGCAATCTTTCCGGAGTTGGCAACGTGGAAAGTAAATTTGATGTACTTCGCTTCGGTGAGGCCGACGTTAATCTTGGTGACTTTTGCGGCCAGATCCTGCTTCGCGACTTGATGCCATTGCGAGCTGGCGGCGGCCAATTTCGAATTCGAAGTGGAGATGGTGACAGTTCCAGCGGTGCCCTGGTTGACAAACGAGATCACATCGAAGTTCTCGATCTTGGAAAGGGAGAGGACGAGTTCGCTATCTCCATCCGGCAGGGTGAAGCCAAATGTCGGGTGGTCGGAGATCAGAGCAACTTGGGCGAGGTTGTCGTCGATGCGGGCACCGACGCTAAAGCGCGCGATGTTTCGCGCGTAGACTGGCGATTTTTCGGTGGAGACGATTTCGCCGGCGAAGAGTTGAAACCCACCAGCGAGAAGAACCCCGCAAGCGATAGTGCCAATACGAGAAAAGCGAGAGAAGTGCGTGCTCATAATTTCCATACCTACAAAAAGGATAATACCTTGTTCGCCCGTTCCTTGGCAATAAAAATCTTCGCCGCCGCAAAAAAATTTTGGAATACGGCCGTGCCCAGCGCCGCCAGACCCAAAAACAGCGACCGGCCCGTTAGGGCCGGTCTTAGACTACAAAAGTTTGGCGAGAATTCCCCGCTGATATCAGAGCCGACTGGCGACGTGCTGCCCCGCGAGCAATCGGTTGCCAGCAAGAAGGCCGGTGCTTGTTGCAGCGCGGAACTTTTTCGCTCCGACATATGCGTAAAGCGGAATGTACGAGCTCCGACCGGTGCGCTCCGCCCGGAAGGCGCTCCAATTGATCGTTGGATCGAGAATATAGGTGCCGCCGCCGGTCGTCCACTCAAGCCAGGCGTGTGTTTTGTGACTGGACCAGAGGCGTTTTCCGATCACGAGCCGAACATTTTCGGCTCCGCGTGAGTGCATCACATTATAAAGTGCGACCGCTTTTCCCTTGCAGTCGGCAAATACACCGGTCTGGACTTCGTCCGGTGTTTTCCATTCCTTGGAAAAACCGTACGGAATTGCACGCAGATCTCCGATCCAGTGGTTTACTAACCCGAATGTCAGATTTTGCTCTTTATGGCCGGGCCCGGAAGCAAGAATCGGCCGTATCCTCGTCATTTGCCGGTCGTAAGGGGTAGAGTTGACGCTGATGTAATTTGATTGGGCAAAGGCGGAGAGGCAGGAGAGGCAAAAGAGAGCGAAACCAACAAAGCCAACTTTGCGGAGACTGTAAGGGCGGATGCTTATTGTAACCATAATACCTATAATCACCATAAGCACAGGGTGTGCCACGCGCAGACACTCAAACTCCGCTTGGCAACGCCCCTGAATCGGTCAAACTCAGTTGCCCTTGGCCCGCATCACGTGAATCTGAAGCAAGCCCGCTCAGCAGACTCTCTTCGCGTCGCTATGTGGCTCTTATTCGGCGTAACCGTCGCCGCCGTGCTCTTCGCCAGAGTTCGACTGCTTGGCTTGCCCCTCGAGCGGGACGAGGGCGAGTACGCCTACATGGGCCAACTGCTGTTGAGCGGCATTCCGCCTTATAAGCTCGCCTACAGCATGAAATTCCCAGGCACCTCGGTTGCCTATGCCGTCTTGATGTCGATCTTTGGGGACTCAATTACTGGAATTCATCTCGCCCTGATTCTTATCAATCTGATTACCGCAGGGTTAATTTTCTTTTTGGGCCGGCAGCTGCTTGGCGAGCTCGGCGGAATCGCGGCCGCCGCCTCGTATTGTGTTCTCTCGCTGATGCCCCACGTGCTAGGCCAGGCGGCGCACGCCACTCATTTCGTAGTTATGTTTTCCGTGGCGGGCGCCTTCCTTCTGCTCCGCGCGCTAGATCGACGACCTAAGATGTTAATTGCTACGAGCGGTTGCCTGTTTGGATTCGCGTTATTGATGAAACAACCCGGACTATTTTTTGTGCTCTTTGGTTCAGTTTATCTTTTTAGCCGCGACTGGTCCGCACAGCTCAGCGCTCGTGAGATTATCTCCCGCAACTTAATATTCATCCTCGGAGCGAGCGCCCCGGTTTTGATCACTTGCCTAACTTTGTGGAATGCCGGCGTGTTCGAAAAATTCTGGTTCTGGACCATCAAATACGCGGGCCAGTACGGCAGTCAGGTTTCAATTGGGGAAGGGTTTCGAATTTTTGCCGATCATTTTTGGAGCAGATTAGGCACAGCATCGCCGATCTGGGCTGTGGCGGCACTTGGGCTCATTGCGTGCGTTGTTATTCCAACCGTTCGCGCTCGAGCCGGTTTTCTGATCACGTTCGCCTTTTTTTCAGCGCTCGCGGTTTGCCCGGGATTCTATTTTCGTCAGCACTATTTTATTCTATTGCTGCCGGCCGTTTCCCTCCTGGCGGGAGCCGCCTTAGTCGCCGCTTTGGATGGCTTACGCATCAGCTCACACACGGTTCGCCTTGCCATCATCCTGCTCTTCGCCCTGTGCCTTGGGTGGCCGCTCTGGTCAGAAGCCGACTTTTTCTTCGGAATGCCGCTGGCTGAAGCCAATCGGATGGTCAACGGGACAAATCCATTCCCTGAGTCTGTTAAGATCGGCGAATACATCCGCTCACAATCGAGTCCTTCGGACACGATCGCCGTATTGGGTTCTGAGCCGCAAATCTACTTCTACTCCGAACGGCATTCTGCCACCGGATATATTTACACCTATGGATTGATGGAGCCTCAGCCTTATGCGCATCAAATGCAGCAAGAGATGATCCGCGAAATCGAAACCGCGCGGCCAAAATTCCTTGTTTTAGTGGTCGTAAACAAATCTTGGTTGGCCGGACGTGAGTCAGACCAAACTATTTTCAGCTGGGCGGATCGCTATTGTGATGCGAACTACGAAGAAGTCGGCCTGGTCAATATTTCCGAGCGAGGCACTGACTATTACTTTTCAGGCAGGCCAGAGAATGTGACACCCACCGCCGAGCACATTTCAATTTATCGGCGAAAAGGCTGACGATCATGGAGGGATCTCTCGCAACTGCCACGCCTGTCCCACCGCCGTCCTTCTTAAAATCAAAAGGCGCGTTTTGGACAGCAATCCTCATCGGCGCCGCACTGCGGATTTATTGTGTCGTCTTCACCAACGGCACAGGCGACATGGACGATTGGGAAGACCATGCTCAGCAGGTGCGAGATCGCGGACTGATCGGATATTACCACGCGAACTCGTTTGCGAACCACCCGCCTTTCATCAGTAAAGTCGGCGCTTTGATTTTGCAGATCTCGACCGTAACTCACATTCCATTTCGAATTCTTTTTCGTGCGCTATTTGCGTTACTGGATGCTGGAAACGCATTTTTATTATTTTCGTTGCTACCAGAAAATCGCTGGCGGTTCCTCGCAGCTGCTTGTTACTGGTTGAGTCCGGCGGCGATCCTCATCTCTGCTTATCACGGCAATACCGACACCGCGGTCGCGTTTTTCCTTTTGCTGACCGTTTGGCT